>NZ_JAKEVK010000019.1:0-45231 GCF_022398435.1 Pseudoalteromonas sp. Isolate6
GAATAATATGTCGGAAAGCCAATGCTTATTGGTCGCGGCATCTGGTGAGGCCATTAATACTTCACCATTTTCAACGAAACCAGAGGTACTTGAAAATGCAAACATATATACGGTTTGCTCAATTGGTGAGCGTGATGTAAAGGTTGACGAGCGCACTAAACATGCTTGGACACAAGATGTGTCGACGGTTAACGCCGAAATAGCAAGGTTAAGACCGACTCAGTTGCTAATGGAACTTGCAAACCTATACTCAGCGAACATTTCTATACTATTCAACATTTGCGGCGAAAGTTTGACCTTTATCGGTGAGCAAAGCGGTGCTTCTCAAGCTTTTAAGCATGCAATTGAACACACGTTGACTGCGACTGAGTCGCCAATTTCACTCGTTGGTGGTGTCAGCAATGGAAGTCGAGAGATCATCGCTGAAGCAATCGAGCATTCGGTAAACTCGCTTGCTGAAGGTCGAAAGTTTGCGAAAGCTTCTGCCAGTGCATTGATCTCGACTAGTGAGGCTCATCGTGATATCGCAGTAGCTAAGGTCTCACTTGTAGGATCTTATGATGATGAAGCCGCTTTGCTTGAAAAAATCAATGAGCCGCAGTACGTAAGTTGTTTAGTTACCACAGAGCTTACTACGGATGTTGAAGGCAGTCTTGACTCAATCACTGAAGGAGATGGTACCAAGATTATAAATTTAACTAAGCGCTTTGGGTATCTTGCAGAGGCGTCATTGAGCTTCCAGTTTGCACTTGCCGTTGTGTTATTAAATAAGCAGCCAGAAAAGCACTTCCTTGTTGCTTGTCAAATGATAGATGGTCGCTATCAAACGTATGAAATATCTAAATAAAACTGAGAGATAGAGATATGTTAGTAGGTAAAGAAGCGCTCGAATACTCTTCAAGGAATATACTGAACAATCAGCGTTATCCTTTTTCTCCTTATCCTGAAGGGTGGTATGCCGTGGCAATGGCGGCTGATATCCCGGTTAAGGGCGTAGAGGCAACGAGAGTGTGTGGTGAAGAAGTCGTTGTTTATCGTGCACAAAGCGGTGAGATTAACGTCGTCAATGCTTTTTGCCCCCATCTCGGTGCACACTTGGGCTTTGGAGGCATTGTACAAGGAGAGTCTATTCGCTGTCCTTTTCATGGCTGGAGGTTTGATTGCTCCGGCAGCTGTGATGATGTCCCTGAAATGCAAAAACCCATAAAAGTTAAGATTGGTACTTTTCCCAGTAAAATTGTCAACGGAATGGTGATGGTTTGGTGGTCACCGGAGCGAGACAAAAAGCGCCAGCCAAGTTGGGATATTGAGCCGGTTGACTTAACGGGGTGGACTGAGCCTGTGTTGCATGAAGAGTGTATTTGGATATTGAATACCCATGTGCAAGAAATTGCTGAAAATGGGGTAGATATTGCACATTTCAGCGTGGTACACGGGGCAAATAAGGTCGGTGAAATCGAGTCGGTTGAATATGATGGTGCGGTCGCTACTTGGCAGTCGATAAGCCAAATTTCTACTCAAACTGGCGATGTTGACTCTGTTACACGCGTCCGTTTATTTGGCTTAGGATTGCAGCAAGTTCATGCACTATCAGCGAACAAATTTCCGTCTGCGAGAACCTTTCTACATTCTACCCCAATAGATGAACACTCTATTTGTATTCGTTTGGCGGTTTCGATTCAAAAAACCGGTAAAGAAAATCGCGACTCGCAAATGCTTAGCTTTTTAATCCCAAAACTTGCGGCTGAATTGGCTAAAGATTTTGATATTTGGGAGCGAAAAAAATATCTAGWAAACCCGCCAATAAGTAGAGTTGATGGTCCAATCCGACAATTTAGAAAGTGGGCAACACAATTCTATATTGAGTCACCAACTTCTGATTGATATCAGTTTTAGGGGGGACGGCAGTATTGTGTTTTTACGATATCAATGAAAACCCATTGATATTGACTAAGTCTCCCAATACAGAATTACAATTTTTGAATAGGGAACCTTTCTATGTATCTTTCTACAGAGGTTGAAAAAGTCGCGAGTAAATTCAGTGCGCCACCGTTTGATTTTGATGGTTGCTTTATTCATGACTATGACGGAGAGGCATATTTTAAGTTTATTCTGATTAATGCGTTTTCTATCGCTTTACCGAGTGGTGAAAAGTTTTTCATTGATAGCTTAAAAAAAAGCCTATCTAGTATTGAAGATCCAGAGACTAAAAGTGCAGTGCGTATCTTCATGATGCAAGAAGCGGTGCACAGCAAGTATCACAGCATTTATAACAAAACATGTTGTAGGGAAAACGGCTACTCGCTGGCCCGCTTAGAAGCGCCATTTTTATTTAATAGCGCTTATGTAGCAAACAATAATAGTGACCAATATTGCTTAGCCTTAACGGTGTGTTTAGAGCATTTGACCGCTGTGGCGAGTGAAGCTTTGCTGACCCATGATTGGCTAGATATTTGTGCACCATCAGTCGCAGAATTTTGGAAATGGCATGCCTTAGAAGAAATTGATCACCGCTCGGTTGCCTATGATCTGTATATGACTACGTATAAAGATAAGGCATTTTTAAATCAAGTGATGAGTGAGGTTTATCTAAAATTTGCACGCTTTTTGGAAAAAACCATGCACACAATGGCAAGTAGTGATGGTAAAAGCGCCAAAGCACTAAAAGTTTGGCTTCGAGAGTCTGATTTTATGGTAGGGCAACAAGGGGTGATCCCCTATTTTATGCAATTAATTGAGCGCTTCTATGAAGCTGACTTTCATCCAGATACACATTTTGACTTATCAATTTTAGCGTCTTTATAGTGAAATCGCCTCGCCGAGTTGGCGAGGCAATTAAAACTAGCCAAAAAGCTTATAAGCCATGCCAATTACAGCCACTGCAGTGGCGAATAACACGACGTAAGACATCTTCTTCGCTGAATCAAGTTCTTCACCATAGCCCATATCGTTGATCATGTGCTTGATACCAGCAAAAACATGGTAGATAAAGGCAGTGAAAACTCCTAAGGTGATCAGCTTAACAAACCAGTGGTCAAGCGCTGATACAACGGTATTAAAACCCGCTTCTGAAGCTAAGCTCAGATAGAAAGCGTATAGCACAAGAGGGAAAGAAAGAAAAAATAGTACACCTGTTACCCTATGTGCAAAAGACACATAAGCCGTGATCGGCACTTTCACTTTATGAAGACTAATAAAGACCGGTCGTTTCTTACTTTTATTCATACTAACTTCCGTTTACGATAGACATTTTGTTTACGCATTTTACGAAAAATGCAACATTGACACAAGTTATAAATATATTCAGATTTGCTACCGGACTCTATTAAATTTTTATTATTTATATACTTATCGTGCGCGCTGAGTCATGTGTAAGGTGGGGGACTCTAGCGCCAAAAACAAAGCTTTTAGCATTCGCTCAGAGATATCACTCCCACATTGCTTCAAAGTAGCTTTCAAGAATGATACAAGCAGACATGCCATCTACCTTACCTTTTGCAAGGTTCTTATAGCCACCTTGTTCAAATAAGCGTGCCCTGGCGTCTGCTGTCGTCAAGCGCTCGTCTTGCGTTTCTACCGGCAACCGGAAGTGGTTATGCAGGCGGTTGGCAAACTTTTTTGCCCTGAATGTTAAATCTTGATTAGTACCATCCATATTCAGTGGTAAGCCAACTACTAATAAATCAGGTTGCCATTCGTTAATAAATACCGCAATGTCATCCCAATTTGGGATGCCATCGTTTGCCTTAACGGCACCCAAACTTGATGCGGTTGCGGTGATTTCTTGGCCGATGGCCAAGCCGATACTTTTAGTGCCAAAGTCAAAACCGATGACGCTACGTTTACCTTTTGGTACTTTTTCTTTTTTGTTTTCCATGAATACTTCGTTTATTAACCTAAGCTCAAAATGGCAGGCTAGTTAAGCATGGCCTGCTTGTGAGCTTAATTGTGCAACGTCGATACCAAGCATTTGCACTGCTTTTTCCCAACGTTTTTCGGGTGGTGTATTAAATATGATTTCGGGGTCAGCCTCGACAACCAACCAAGTGTTGTCTTTGAGTTCTTCCTCAAGTTGGCCGCTAACCCAGCCTGCATATCCCAAGGTAATGATAAACCCTTCAGGAGAGTGTGCCGATGTTAAAGAGGCTAAGACGTCTTTGGAAGTGGTGATCATAATTTCAGAGCTAAGTTCTTGGCTTGAGGCGTAACCAAACTTTGGCGTGTGTAATACAAAGCCTCTATCGGTGTGAACCGGCCCGCCAGCGTAGATATTTACCTTAGCCGCATGACTAGACTTATCATTATCTATATCAATTTGATCAAGCAATTCGCCCACGGTGATATCGATAGGGTGGTTTACCACCAACCCCATCGCGCCATCTTCGCTGTGTTCACAAAGATAGGTTACCGTATGATTGAAAAAAGGGTCGTCCATGCTGGGCATTGCCACTAAAAAGTGATTAGCGAGTGATTTCATAACCAGACCCCCTTAATGGTTAGTTTTTAGTATGGTCGAGTTTTCGCTCGATCGCATCATAAAACTTATCCATAATTGAAATGTCATATGCTGCTTCAATTTCTTTCACACAAGTTGGTGCGGTGACGTTGATCTCGGTGAGCTTATCGCCAATGATATCTAGGCCAACGAATATCAGACCCTTTGCCTTTAACGTTGGGGCAATGGCTTCGGCAATTTTCCGGTCCGATTCGCTAATAGGTCTTGCTTCACCACGGCCGCCTGCCGCGAGATTACCACGAGTTTCACCGCCTTGTGGAATGCGAGCTAAGCAGTATGGCATCACTTCACCGTCTACCACTAACACGCGCTTATCACCGTCTTTAATGGCTGGAATATAGTTTTGCGCCATAGCATAGCGAGAACCATGCTCGGTAAGCGTTTCGCAGATCACACCAATATTTGCGTCATCTTGTTTTACTCTAAAAATAGACGCGCCGCCCATCCCATCTAAAGGCTTGAGAATGATATCGCCATGTTTAGCTAAAAACTCGCGAATTTGTGATTGATTACGTGTAACCAAAGTATCTGGAGTATGTTCGCTAAACCACGCTGTAAATAGCTTTTCATTGGCGTCGCGCAGGCTTTGTGGTTTATTTACCACCAGCGAACCCGCAAGTTCGGCGCGCTCAAGAATATAAGTGGCGTAAATATATTCGGTATCAAAAGGCGGATCTTTACGCATTAAAATAACGTCAAGGTCGCCTAAATCGATTTCTTGTTTCTCAGCTAGTTCATACCAATGGGAAGTATCGTCAAATACCTGCGCTTTTGCTGCGGTCGCTTTGGCAACGCCTTGGTACAAGAAAAGGTCATTCATTTCCATGTAATACAATTCATAGCCGCGCTGCTGTGCCGCCAGCATCATGGCAAACCCGGTGTCTTTTTTAATGTTAAAGCCACTGATTGGATCGGAAATGATCCCTAATTTAATCGTCATAGACGCTCCCATTGCGCTTGCTGAGTTTACCCATGATATGGGGGTTGCTCGGTGTATTTAAAGTGCTAAATCGCCAAATTGCAGCTGTAGTGCGCTCAGTACCGTTAGCGCTGCGGTTTCTGTACGAAGTACACGTGGGCCTAAACGGACATCAACAAACCGCTGTTGAGCAGTGGCGTCTAGCTCTTCATCGGTAAAACCGCCTTCTGGTCCTACTAAAAAGCGGATCCCAGACTGAGTATACGGCAGTGTTTTTATTGAATGTTCTGCACGAGGATGTAGCGTAACTTTTAGCTCGTCGCTTTGCTGTGCAAGCCACTCAGACAACTCCATCGGCGGGTGAATTACGGTGATGGTATTGCGCCCGGATTGCTCGGCTGCGGCAATTGCAATCTTTTGCCATTGCTGGTGTTTTTTTGCTAGACGCTCACCACTTAATTTAACGCCACAGCGTGTGGTAAACAAAGGAGTAATTTCGCTCACACCCAGCTCTACCGACTTTTGAATAGTGAAGTCCATTTTATCGCCGCGAGAGATCCCTTGTCCAAGGTGTATGGCAAGTGGAGATTCTACATTTTTGTCTTCAAATGACTCAGGCACAGCAACGACTTTCTTTTTCCCAACTTCACTTAATTGACATAGGTATTCGCCGCCTTGTCCGTTGAACAGGCTGACTTTATCTTTGGTTGTCATTCTAAGTACTCGGCCTATGTGCCCAGCAGCGTCGTCATCTAAAGTAACTGGCACACCAATGGCCAAAGGTGAGTTGTGATAAATGTGTGGAATACGCATAATTCGATTATTCAGTTGCTGTTTTGTGGCAATGGTAAGCGCTTGTGCGCGGTTAGTCTATAGGCTCTATTATCCCAGCACTTTAGCTTTACCACATAGTAACCCGGTGAGCTTGGCAAGCATCAAGTCAGGGTCGGGCAGGCCTGCGGTATCAGGATGGCAGGATAAGTGATTGATAGTCGCTTGTGAATGTAGTTTAGTAACTTGAAAACCTTGCAAAGATTGTTCAATTAAAAACCGGAGTGGATGAAGGGAATCAAAAATGAAGCGCTGCTCCTCGGTGGCTAAATGGTAGTCAAGAGAATAGAGCAGCACGGCATGAATGTTATGGTGACGATGCAAATAGCTCGCAAGTTCAGAAACGCTGATTTCATTGCTAAAGTCGCAATAGCAATAGTCTTTTATTTGTTCTTTAAACATCATCTTGAGCATTTGCTTAGTGTTGTCACCTGCGATAACTATGTTGCTGGCATGGTTAGCGCGCACATTTTGCAAATGTTCGACGAGTTCTTGGCTAAAATCCCAATTACTATCGACCAGTAAAAATCCATCACTTAAAACATTCATGCAGTATTGCGTTACACCGAAAACAAGTTAATAAGTAAATAGCCTATGGAGCAGAAAACCGCAAACTCCAAGCACGCTATGCCAACGTTATCTTGGTGGTCTACCTCTAGACCAATATTGACCTTAGGTAAGGATAAGTGCAGTAACACGTAACTGCCGATGTAAAGGAAAAGCCACATTACACCGCAATGCATGACAACTGAAAACAAGTTTTCTACCACTTTTGCTCCGTGGTAGGGAGCGCTGTGCAGTCCCGCATACATGGCTAAGGAGAGACCGATAGATTTACCCGCATAACGAATGCCGATAGAAGTGTTTCTGAGATTAAAATTTTGCTGCAATGAAGCGCCTTGATTAAGCTTGGCAAAACGACTTTCTCTGATTTTACTATCTAACGCGAAAAGCAGTTGCAATAGCATAAAGCCGAGGGCTACGACTAATAAATCACTCCAGCCTTTCGGATGCACCCAATGATATAAGCCGAGTACCAAAATGGTATTACCGAGTAACATGCCTGAGTCCACCATAGCAGCGCAGATATTTTGTTTTAAAATCGCTTCTTCTTCGTCAAACTGGTACAAAATCCATTTGCGATGGATCCATTGGCCAAAGTATACAAAGGCAATGATCAACCCAATATGCAAGGCAACTTGCAGAGGGTGTGTTTGTGCTCTCACCACGCCTAAATCATTAAATAAGTAAGCAACACAAATACACAGCATCGTCACTTGACTGGCATAGCTGATCCCAAGTGCAAAGTTGTCACGTTGTGCGAGCTCATCATCAAGTAGATGATTGGCGCTACGTTGGATCATTAAGCGTAGCGATATCGTTAAACCGCAGACAATGGCAAAGCAAATCAAAATCGCTAAAAAGTTGATATTGTTTAAAGACAAGTAACTCATACTCGGTGTAAGGTTGTGTTTTAGATAGAGTTACTATAACACTGCTCACAAAGAGAGCCAGTCTACCGGGGAGTTTTTTATGTCGGAATTGTTTGTTCAAGCAGCGCTAAATACGCTTGCGCAAGAGCGGTACCAAATGATTTATGGTGACGCGCCGATGGAGCCCAAACTGGCACGGTTGCTGGCGCTAAGTGATTTTGCCGAGCGTACACTTGCACGATTTCCTGAGTGGGGAGCTTGGCTGCTTGATGATACACAGATGCAAATGCGCGACTGTCCTGATGTGTTTGACTTTTCCGCGCCATTGATTGAAGAAAAGCAAGCTTGGCAGCAACTGCGTCACTATCGATTAAAGTATTGGCTTAAAGTGATGTGGCTGGATTTGGTCGCAGGCAATGAGATTGATGACAGTATCCGCTACGTCTCGCAGTTGTCCGATACCTTGATTTCAAACGCTTATCAATGGGCATACTTAAGCGTAGAAGCACAATCATCAGGCTCACCAAAAGATGAAGATGGTAGCCCGATACCCATGACGGTATTAGGCATGGGGAAGCTTGGCGGTAAGGAGCTGAATTTTTCCTCTGATATCGATTTGATCTTTGCCTATCCAAGAAGCGTCGATACATCCGGTGGCCGGCGTAGTGTTGAGGCGCAAGTTTTTTACACTCGAGTGGCACAAAAGCTTATTTCGGCGCTAAATCAAGTCACGATTGATGGTCAGGTATTCAGAGTCGATATGCGTTTAAGACCATTTGGAGATAGTGGTCCTTTGGTGATGAGTTATGCCGCAATGGAAGATTATTACCAAGATCAAGGTCGCGAATGGGAGCGCTATGCGATGTTAAAGGCGCGGCCAGTTGGCGAGCCATCGCCGTATTGGCAGGAGTTTTACGACCTAATTCGGCCGTTCGTCTATCGCCGCTATATCGACTTTTCTGTGATAGATTCACTGCGAAAGATGAAAAACATGATTGCCCAAGAAGTGAGGCGCAAAGGCTTAACAAATAACATTAAACTGGGCGCGGGTGGCATTCGAGAAGTAGAGTTTATCGTGCAGGCTTTGCAACTGATACGCGGCGGTCGCGAAACGCCATTACAAACCCCTTCTTTGTTACAAGCATTAGAAGAGCTTGAAGCGCTTGAGATTGTCCCTGTCGAGGTCAAAAATCGTCTGCATGAGAACTATTTAGTGCTGCGTAAAGTTGAGCAATACCTTCAAGCATTTGACGACAAACAAACGCAAACTTTACCCGATAACAACATAGACTGTCTGCGCCTGAGCCACTTATTGCAATGTAACGATTACGCTGAAGTAGAGCAAATGCTAAAGGTTGTGACGCAGCATATTCGAGCTGAGTTTAGTCAAGTCATTGGTGAACCGCCTGAAGAAGAATTAGATGAAGACGATAGCGCGGTTTATGCGTGGCAAACGGGAGAAATCGCGCAGCTGGGCCAGTGCCGAGCTGCACCGTGTTTTGATACATGGCAAACTGACTTGATGGAGTTTAAGCAAGGGCTGAGTAAAAAGCAGGCGGGCACTCGTGGTCGCGATATTCTCGATAAGTTAATGCCTGCTTTATTACGAGAGCTCAGTAAACAAAACATGGAGCCGGCGCTCGCTCGTGTGCTCAGTGTGATCAATAAAGTGGCATCTCGTACAGCCTATTTGGAGCTACTGTATGAAAATCACGGTGCGTTGACTCAACTTATCAAGCTTTGTTGTCATAGCGCGTGGATTGCTGAGCATATAGCTAAATATCCAATTCTCCTTGATGAACTTATTGATCCGCAAACTCTTTATAAACCTTTGCCATTAACGGCCTATAAAAACGAGATCCAGCAAGCTTTTTTGCGTATAGACGAACAAGATGTCGAGCTACAGATGGAAGCGCTGCGACAATTTAAACAAACGCATCAGCTAAAAGTTGCGGCTGCAGATGCCACAGGCGTGTTGGATATTATGAAGGTGAGCGATCATCTAACTGCGCTTGCTGAAGCGATTATTGCAAAGGCCGTCGATATTGCTTGGGGGCATATGGTGGCGCGCTTTGGTGCACCTCAAGGTGCAACGATAGAAGAAAAAGGCTTTGCTGTAATCGCCTATGGCAAGGCGGGGGGATATGAGCTCGGTTACAACTCAGATCTAGACCTAGTGTTTGTGCATAATCGTGACGGCGAAAGTCAAACTCAGGGTGATAAACCTATCTCTTCAAGACAGTTTTATATGAAGCTGGCACAGCGCTTAATGCATTTGTTCAATACCAAAACGCTCTCTGGCATGCTTTACGAATTAGACACTCGACTTCGCCCTGAAGGAAATTCGGGCTTACTCGCTATCAACCTCGAAAGTTTTTATCAATATCAGTTAGAGCAAGCTTGGACTTGGGAGCATCAGGCGTTAGTGAGGGCTCGTATGGTGCTAGGAGAGCCACAAATGGCCACACGATTTGATGAAATACGTCATGCAATACTAATGCAGCAGCGAGACGTGCCTAAATTAGCGGAAGATGTTCGCAATATGCGTGAAAAAATGCGAGCTCACCTAAATCAAGATAGTGTCAGTCATTTTGACTTAAAGCAGGGGAGCGGTGGCATGACGGATATTGAATTTATCAGTCAGTACATTGTTTTACGATATAGCAGTCAGTATCCAGCACTTTGTTCTTATCCAGATAATATTCGTATTTTGGAGCAAGCGGGTGAAGTTGAAGTGATTGATGGTGATGAAATGAAGCATTTAATCTCTGCATATTGTTTGTTTAGAGATCAATACCATTTTAATAGCTTAAATCAATTAGGTAGAGTTGTGGAGCGTGAAGCATTTGACCAACACGCTCAACAAGTCGTTCAAATTTGGCAGCGGGTACTGGCTTAACCCGCTAGCTTACGGCAGTTTTCACGTACATAGATTGGTGGGTTTTCGGTGATAACCGCGGCGCGCTCTCGCGGACAGAAAAAAGTATAGACTTGAAATTCAAAGTCGTCGTTTATCGCCGTTCCAACTTGGTAAAGAGCCGTAATAAAGTCAGTATCAAGACGGAAATTATATTTCACCACGTAATCACGCTCTAGATACCAAAATAGTTCCACACCTTCTTCTTTGGCTTGCTTGGTAAGCACATCTTTTAAGGTGTCGCCTGTATCAAAGCGTCTTGGTTGCTTTTCACCGGTCCATTTAGGATTAGATGGTTTAACAGCAAGCGCCCTTTGCGCCAGTGCATCATCAAGAGGATAGGTCGGTTTCCCGAGTGTGATAACGTACTTTTCACGATCAGTATCACGATTGCTCATGCTATTTCTAAAGCTTTCGTAAAATTGCGACAGGCCTTGCGCTGCAACATTGGTGGTCTCCCTAAAGTTCATATCTTTAGAGGCACCAAAAAGGAAATAGTAGGCAGCCCAAATGAGTAACACACCTAGTGATAGGTGTTTAGTCCAAAACCAGATTGACGATAATTTATTTTTTTTCTTCTTAGCCATTTCAAACTACTCCAAGACTCTAAGCCCTAATAAAACGAAGGTGCCTTTTCATCAGGTCGCGTTTTAAAGCGACGATGTACCCACATGTATTGATCCGGCGCACAATTGATTGCTTGCTCCATTCTCTCGTTGACGCGAGTAACATCCGCAAGATTATTGCCACTTGGGAATGATTCTAAAATAGGTTGTATATCTAAATGATACATCCCTTTTGCGTCTCTCGTACAGTGTAAGCTTAAAGTCTCAGCCTTTTTGCTTGCAGAAAATAATAAAGTACCAGTTGTTGTCGCTGCATCAGGGACCGCAAAGAAAGGTGCGAACTCACAGCGCTTGCGGCCATAATCTTGATCTGGCAAGTAATAACAAACGCGTTTGCTTGAGAGTGTTTTCAATAACCCTTTGACGTCTCGCTTGGTGACTAAGTACTCATTTGAGCGTAGTCGCCCACGGGTCATAAAAAACTCCATAAGTGGGTTATTGTGTGGGCGATAGAAGCCAACACCTTGCATTTTAGTGCCTAGCACTCGGCTGGCCATCTCAAGGTGCAACATATGGGGAACCAGCATAAGTACCCCTTTTCCTTGCTTTTGCACGGCTTCAATATGTTCTAGCCCTTTAATCGAGCCTACCACTTGATTGATGCGCCACTGTGGCCACCACCATGCCATCCCCGTTTCAAGTGTTGCTATGCCGGTATTTTCCATGTTTTTTAGTAGCATAGCTTTGTGTTCTGATTCACTTAGGTGGGGAAAGCAAAGTTTCAAATTGACATCAGCAATATGACGGCGACGCTTCATATATTTATGGACCAGACGTCCAAGGCCTCTGCCCAGTGCAAATTGAACACTTTGCGGGAGCCATGAGATTAAATACAGGGCGAAAACACCAAGCCAAGTCAGCCAAAATTTAGGTGCTAAGAATGACCATTTGAAAGGTGAGTGAGTAACCAAAGTAATATACCTAAGACTTAATTTAAGCGGCTAGTTTATCTATATTGCTGTAAAAATACAAAAAGCCAGCATAGCTGGCCTTTTCAGAGGTGATAATCGAAGTACTTAGCCTTCAATCAAACCTTGGTTGATTGCTTCAAGGTCGGCACGAGATAGCGTACCTGCAGCTTGCTTTAAACGTAGCGATGATAGTACATAGCGATAACGAATATCAGCAAGGTTACGCTTCGCGTTATAAAGGTTTTGTGTGCTGACCAGTACGTCCACGATGGTACGAGTACCTACATCAAAACCAGCTTCCGTTGCTTGCAACGCACTTTCTGCAGAAACAACTGCTTGCTCTAGCGCACGGTAAGTTGCAACGTCAGACACCACTTGGTTATAAGACGTGATCACTGAGCGCGTCATGTTACGCATTGCCGCTTCCATATCTTCGCTGCTAGCAACAAAGTTTGCACGAGCTTGATCGGTTGCTGCAACCGTACGACCACCTGTGTAAATTGGTACGTCTAACGTTAAACCTACTGAAGTTCTGTCACTACGTGGTGCGTGTTGTCTACCTGCACTGTCAGCTAATGAATCAGAATAAGTAGCGTTTAAGTTTAGTGTTGGGTAGTGTCCAGCTTGAGCCAAATCAATTTGATCTTTGGCGATGTCTACCGCAGATTTTGCAACTTGAAGATCTAGGTTCTTCGCTTTTGCAATCTCGATAAAATCGCTCGTATTTTGCGTAGGCTTTACCGTTGAGAAGGTTTCAGTATTCAACTTATCTAGTTTAGCGTGATACTTACCCGTAATTGTACGTAATGTTTCACGTGCCGTTTCAACAGCATTACCCGCTATAATTTCGTCAGCAACTGCACGGTCAAATTGCGCTCTTGCTTCATGCACGTCTGTAATTGCAGTCAGACCTACTTCGTAGCGCTGTTTTGTCTGCTCTAGTTGACGTTCAATAGCACGCTTCTCTGCTTGTACAAATTCTAAGCTATCTAATGCGCTTAGCACATTAAAATAGCCTTCAGCGATACGGACGATCAAAGTCTGCTTTTGCTGCTCATATTGAGTCGATGCTTGCATTGCACGTTTTTCAGCGATCGATAGCCCCTGCCAAGATGCCATATTAAAAATGGTTTGGTTTAGGGAAATTGAACGTTGAAAAGTATCTGTGTCAGACTCATGTAATGTATAACCTGTGCCGTCATGTTGCTCGCTCAACGCACCTTCTGACGTGACATCGGTATAGCTCATTTGAAAGCCAAGCTGAGGTAGTAATACACCTAACGCTTGGTCTTGAGCATATTTTTGCGCATCAGCCTGCGCTTTAGCTTTTAATACGGTAGGATCGTTAGCAGTTGCAATGTCGTATACTTGCAGTAGGTCTTCCGCGTGGGACAGGCTGCTTGAAAGTGCGCACGACAACCCAACGACTAATGATAGTAGAGTTTTTTTCATTTTTCGCTCAGTCCTTAGACAATTTTTATACTGTCAGCATGTTACCCTGTTTTTGCGGCCCAATTAAAGACCCAATGCGTAAATCATCGCCAACAAGTGTAACAGAATATATTAATACCACTTGGGTATTGTAAAGTGGAAAAAGTTAAAGGTAAACGACTTCGTTTACTTATTCAGGCATGACCCTAATATAAGGGTGATTGGTTAGCTTTTAAACCATTGCTGTAAAAAAATGCAGGATTATTTTATGAAACCTTTGAGTCAGTTCAGTAAAGTCGATGTCACTGTTTCTTCAATCGAAACAATCTTCAATGGCTTTTTTACCATTCACAAGTACCAGTTTACCCATGCACTATTTAATGGTGGGGTATCAGAGCTTATAACACGCGAGATCTTAGAACGCGGTCATGCAGTTGCAATACTGCCGTACGATCCTATTACTGATAGCGTGCTGCTTATTGAACAAGTTCGAATAGGGGCGTTGGCTTCAAAAAGTTCCCCTTGGCTTTTGGAATGTATTGCAGGTATGGCTGAAGGGAGCGAAGATTATGAGTTTGTTGCGAGAAAGGAAGCCAAAGAAGAAGCTGGACTTGAGCTTGATAAGCTCATTTATATGCGCTCTTATTTATCAAGCCCTGGTGGTACAACAGAGCGACTATATTTGTATTTAGCGCTTGCTGATTTATCTGAAGCGGGTGGAGTCTATGGGCTGGCTGAAGAAGGCGAAGATATCAAAGTGCATGTAATGCCATTTGATGAAGCCCTCGCGCGCCTTGATAATGAGGAAATCGATAACGCTGCCACTGTAATTAGTCTACAATGGTTGGCATTAAATAAAGCGCGGATAGAAGCAGTTTAGGAGTCGTATTTTTGTCACAAGTGCTGAGCTCAAAGCAGTATATTCAATCTCTGCCCCGTTATATCACACTGTGCGAACGTAATTATTTACGGGCGCTAAAATTGCTACCTGAAGAAGTGGTCGGCGAAAGCCGAGTGATTGACTTAGCGTCTGCACGCTACTGTTTGAGCGTAGCTGGGGTCAGTAAATACACAACGGACGTTCACATCGAGCAAATGGCGACGATAAGCGCCCATTTACCACACTTTTCGTTGTCTGTGCGCCTTTATCATGATGCTAAAGTGGCCGAAGTCATTCACCGTGATTATCATCGCCGAATAAAGCCATCCTATGATTACCCAAATCCAGATATGCATCAAAAAGATGAAAAATATCAAATTAATGCGTTTTTAGCTGATTGGCTTATGGTGTGCTTAGAAAAAGGCCGCGTGCATTTAAACTGGGATGTTAACAATGGCTTGGTTTGATCTTGAGCTACAGTTCGATACTGCGCAAATTCGTATTGGCCATTTTACGGATTGTCATTTGTTTGCCACGCCCGCTGGGGAATACTTTGCAGTAAATACCGCCGCTAACCTTAAGCGCACTCTGGCCGCGATGGCCAAGGAGCATTTTGATTGTGTGGTGTTTGGCGGTGATTTAACACAAGATCACAGTGCGGCTTCTTATCATGAGTTTGCCCGTATAGTGAGGGAGAGTGAGTTGCAATGCCCTGTGCTTTGGGTGCCGGGTAACCACGACGAGCTAGCTTTACTCGAAGAAATGAGTATAGGGCAAATCGTTCGTCATAAGCGCATCTCAGGTCCGTTTGGCCAAGTGCTATTGTCAAATTCAAAAGGTGAAACTCCCGCCGGATGGTGCGCTAAGTCACACTTAGCGGCGCTCAAAGACATGCTTAACAATAATACGATTGTTTTTACTCACCACCATCCTAGGCCGATTGATGGCTATTTAGATAAACACATGCTCGAAAATGGTCCTGCACTGTTAAACCTGTTGGTGGACTCAGGGCAAGCTTCAGGGCTATTTCATGGTCATGTGCACAATGAATATCAACAACAATTTCGCACTTTACCTATCTATGCTACGCCTGCAACATCAATCCAATTTGATAAGCACACAAAGGACTGGTGTCAGTCTGATTTGGGTCCTGCTTATCGTGTCATCGCATTTAGTAAAAGCGCTATAACAACAGAGGTAAAATGGCTCGGAAAGTAGTTTATATTCACGGCTTTAATAGCTCTGAGCTATCCTATAAAGCAACGGCATTTGGTGAATATATGTTGGATAAACAAACGCCATATATTGTTCCAAGACTGCATTATGACCCGAGAGTCGCATTGGCACAGTTGGATAGCGTCATTGATTCTGATACTGTGTTATTAGGTAGCTCGTTAGGCGGCTATTACGCCACCTACTTTTCGCAACATCTTGGCTGTAAAGCGGTGGTGATAAACCCTGCAGTTAGGCCTTTTTCATTATTAAATGGCTACCTTGGACCACAATACAATCCTTATCAGGATTGTCATTATGAGCTGCTGCATGAGCATATTGATGCGTTAAAATCCTTGTATGTCGAGCAGCTTAGTAATCCAGAAAACTTGCTATTATTGCAACAAACGGGCGACGAGGTGCTGCCTTTTGAAGAGGCTGTGCGTTATTATAGCCACTGTCGTCAAATTATTGAGTTTGGTGGGGATCATAGCTTTATTGAATTTCCACGCTATTTTGACACCATCACCAAATTTTTAACTATCAAAAATTAGAATTTATGCACAAAGCTCTGCTCAAAGCTGTACGTTGTGCATATACTAGCGGATAAAAAGATAACTAGAACTAGCCTATGAGTCAGCAAAACTATAATGCCGAAGCTATTGAGGTACTCAATGGCTTAGAGCCAGTTAAGCGCCGTCCAGGCATGTATACCGATACCACCAGACCTAATCATTTAGGCCAAGAGGTTATCGATAACAGTGTCGATGAAGCCTTAGCCGGACATGCCACCAAAATTGACGTGATCTTGCACGAAGACAACTCTTTTGAAGTCATCGATGACGGTCGAGGAATGCCTGTGGACATTCACCCAGAAGAGGGCGTGCCTGGGGTTGAATTGATCCTGACCAAACTTCATGCCGGGGGCAAGTTTTCCAATAAAAACTACCAGTTCTCCGGTGGTCTTCATGGGGTGGGTATATCAGTTGTTAATGCGTTGTCGACTCGAGTCGAAATTACCGTTAAACGCGATGCGCAAATCTATGAAATGGCATTTGAAAACGGCGATAAAGTCGAAGACTTACGAGTGACAGGAAGTGTTGGTAAGCGTAATACCGGCACCTCAGTACACTTTTGGCCCGACGCGAGTTATTTTGACTCAGCTAACTTCTCAATTACTAAGTTAAACCACTTGCTCAAAGCCAAGGCTGTATTGTGTCCTGGGCTTAGAATTCGTTTTGTAAATAAACAGACGAAAGAAACGCAAGAATGGCACTATGAGGCAGGTCTTGAGGATTACCTAAAAGACAGCGCTGAAGGCTATGAAGTGCTGCCGAAATCTCCATTTACAGGCAGTTTCAGTGGCTCAACCGAAGGGGTTGATTGGGCGCTTCATTGGTTGCCAGAGGGCGGCGAATCTATCGCTGAAAGCTATGTAAACCTAATTCCAACGGCACAAGGTGGAACCCATGTAAATGGGTTACGCCAAGGCTTACTTGAAGCGATGCGGGAGTTTTGTGAATTCAGAAACCTGATCCCGCGTGGCGTGAAACTGACGCCTGATGATGTTTGGGATCGCTGTAGTTATGTCTTGTCGGTTAAGATGCAAGACCCACAATTTGCCGGTCAAACCAAAGAAAAGCTGTCATCGCGTTCGTGCGCTACCTTTGTATCTGGCATTGTCAAAGACGCCTTTAGTCTATGGTTGAACGAACACACTGAAACTGCAGAGTTACTTGCTGAACTGTGTATCAGCAATGCGCAAAAACGTTTGCGTGCTGCGAAAAAAGTGGTTCGTAAAAAAGTCACTTCGGGTCCTGCTTTACCGGGTAAATTAACCGATTGTTCTGGAAGTGAAACCGAACGCTCAGAAATCTTTTTGGTGGAAGGGGATTCAGCAGGTGGCTCGGCAAAACAAGCACGAGACCGCGAATTCCAAGCAATCATGCCACTGCGCGGTAAAATCCTAAATACCTGGGAGGTGGAATCTGGGCAGATCTTAGCCTCGCAAGAAGTACATGATATTTCTGTTGCCTTAGGTATCGACCCTGACTCTGAAGACTTATCTGGTCTACGCTATGGTAAAATATGTATCCTTGCGGATGCAGACTCCGACGGACTTCATATTGCTACTTTGTTATGCGCGCTCTTTGTAAGACACTTTCCAGAGCTTGTTCGTAAGGGACATGTTTTTGTTGCTATGCCGCCGCTATTTCGTATCGATGTTGGTAAGGAGGTTTACTATGCTCTTGATGAAGATGAGAAAAAGGGCATTTTAGACCGTATTGAGGCCGAAAAGAAACGCGGTAAAGTTAACGTTCAGCGCTTTAAAGGATTGGGTGAAATGAACCCGTTGCAATTGCGTGAAACCACTATGGATCCAAATACTAGGCGTTTAGTTCAGCTGACATTAGATGAGCCTGAGCAAACCCTCGAAATGATGGATATGCTGCTAGCTAAAAAGCGCTCTGGCGACCGTAAAATTTGGCTTGAACAGCACGGAGATAAGGCAGAGGTTTAACATGAAAATACATAGTAAATTGACCACGATAGCGACGACGCTGGCAGCTGCGCTATTAAGCTCACAAGCACTGGCAAACGATATGCTTTCGCGCCTTTCAGTACCTAAAGGGTATGAGCTGAGCTATTTTGCTAAAGATGTTGAGAATGCAAGACAAATGGCGGTGGGCAAAGACGGCACTGTGTACGTTGGCTCTCGCAAAGCGGGCAAAGTTCACGCACTCATTGACAATAATCGTGATGGTGTAGCCGACAAGAAAATCTTAGTTGCAGAAGGGCTGAATATGCCCTCCGGTATCGCCCTAAAAGATGGTGACTTATATGTTGCTGAAGTTGAGCGTATTGTACGTTTTAAGCAAATCGCAAAAAACCTCAAGGCACCGATAAAAGAAGTGGTGTTCGATGATTTGCCTGACAAACGTCACCATGGCTGGAAGTACCTGACAGTATCGCCTGAAGGTGAACTGATCATTCCTGTTGGCGTGCCTTGTAATATTTGTGCCGAAGACCCGAAGTTTGGCCGTATATTTTCACTAAATCTTGAGACGAAAAAGCTTTCGACGATTGCCAAAGGCGTGCGTAACTCAGTGGGTTTTGATTATCACCCAGTAACCGGAAAGTTATGGTTTAGCGATAATGGTCGCGACATGATGGGAGATGACATTCCACCATGTGAAATTAACCGCGTTGACGAAATAGGTCAGCATTTTGGCTTTCCGTATGTTCATGGCGGCAGTGTGCTAGACCCTGAATTTGGCGAGGGTAAATCGGTGACTGACTACACCATGCCAGCACTTGCATTACAAGCACACGTTGCACCGCTGGGCATTCACTTTTACCGTGGCGAGCAATTTCCAAAGGCAATGAAACATCAGCTTTTTGTTGCTGAACATGGCTCTTGGAACCGCAGCAAAAAGGTGGGCTATCGAGTAATGCGAGCAAACGTGCAAGATGGCCAAATTAGAGGCTATGAGCCTTTCCTTACCGGCTTTATGGAAAACGAAACAACCTATGGTCGACCTGCCGCAATTGCAGAGCTTAGCGACGGTAGCCTGCTCGTTTCCGATGATTACGCCAATGCGATATATCGCATCAGCTACAACAACAAGTAAGGTGTAACATGACAGATCCTCAAGCCTTGTCCTTGCAAGGCATTGAACAACTTCCGATGGGGCGTTTTACTGAAGATGCCTACCTGAACTACTCCATGTATGTGATCATGGATAGGGCGTTGCCGCATATTGGCGATGGCCTGAAGCCTGTACAACGTCGTATTGTATATGCGATGAGTGAGCTGGGCTTATCTGCTCAAGCAAAATACAAAAAATCTGCCCGTACCGTCGGTGACGTATTGGGTAAATATCATCCTCATGGCGATAGTGCTTGTTATGAGGCCATGGTTCTCATGGCGCAGCCGTTCTCTTATCGCTATCCGTTGGTGGATGGCCAGGGTAACTGGGGCGCTGCGGATGATCCTAAGTCATTTGCTGCGATGCGTTATACCGAGGCGCGTTTATCTAAGTTTTCAGAAGTACTGCTGAAAGAGCTTGGTCAAGGTACGGTTGATTGGACCGCTAACTTTGATGGTACCTTAGATGAGCCACAAGTGTTACCCGCGCGTTTACCACATATCTTATTGAATGGGGTGACAGGTATTGCGGTGGGAATGGCAACTGATATTCCACCGCACAACGTGCGTGAAGTTGCTGAAGCTTGTTGTTTGTTATTGGATAAGCCTAAATCCGAACTAGAAGAAATTCTAGAATTGGTCAAAGCGCCTGACTATCCAACCGATGCGGAAATCATTACGCCGCAAGAAGAAATCAAAAAGCTTTACACCACAGGTCGAGGCTCAATCAAGATGCGTGCTGTGTACACCGAAGAGCAAGGCGAAGTGGTGATCACCGCGTTGCCACACCAATGTTCGGGTGCCAAGGTGCTAGAGCAGATAGCAGCGCAAATGACAGCGAAGAAACTCCCCATGGTAGCGGATTTACGTGACGAATCGGACCATGAAAATCCGACGCGTATCGTCATCGTACCGCGCTCAAATCGAGTTAAGGTCGAGCCATTAATGGCACACCTATTTGCCACGACGGATCTTGAAAAGAACTACCGTGTTAACATCAATATGATTGGTTTAGACGGCCGTCCACAAGTTAAAGACTTGCGTCAGATTTTATCTGAGTGGTTAGTATTCCGTCGTGAAACGGTACGTAGACGTTTGCAGTATCGTTTAGACAAAGTACTTGCGCGTTTGCATATTCTTGAAGGTTTGATGATTGCGTTTTTGAATATCGATGAAGTCATCGAAATCATTCGCAACGAAGACAAGCCAAAAGAAGAGTTAATAGCGCGTTTTGGTCTTTCAGATAAGCAGGCAGAAGCAATTCTAGACCTGAAATTACGCCACCTTGCAAAGCTTGAAGAAATGAAGATCCGTGGTGAGCAAGATGAGCTTGAAAAAGAGCGCGATGGACTGGAAAAAACCTTAGGCTCTGAACGTCGCATGTCGACGTTGATGAAAAAGGAAATTCAAGAAGCTGCTGAATTGTATGGCGATGATAGACGCTCACCGGTAGTTGAGCGTGGTGAAGCCAAAGCGCTTAGCGAAAAAGATTTGATCCCATCAGAGTCTGTAACTGTTGTGCTATCTGAAAAAGGTTGGGCGCGTTTTGCAAAGGGTCACGATATCGATGCTGAAGGACTAAATTACCGCTCAGGAGACAGTTATAAAGCTTCTGCGAAAGGCAAGAGTAATCAGCCTGCGGTGTTCTTGGATACCTCAGGGCGAGCCTTTGCAACCGATGCGCATAGTTTACCTTCAGCCCGAAGTCAGGGTGAACCGATGACGGGTCGCTTTAACTTGGCGCCAGGATGTAACTTTGAACATGTAGTCATGGGCGAAGAAAAGTCGACTTACCTGATGGCGACTGATGGCGGTTACGGCTTTATTAGCGATTTTGCCGATATGGTGAGCAAAAACAAAAATGGTAAAGCGTTCGTTAGTGTACCAAAAGGTGCCCATTTGATGGCGCCAATTCAAGTATTCGATGTTGCCACCGATATGTGTATGGCGATTTCGAGCGAAGGCAGAATGCTGCTATTCCCATTACGTGATTTACCTAAGCTTGGTAAAGGTAAGGGGAATAAGATTATCTCAATCCCTAGCGCGAAAGTGCAAAGCCGCGAAGAGTTTGTCAAAGTGTTAGCGGTAGTACCTGAAGGTGTTTCTGTTACCTTACATGCAGGTAAGCGCAAGCTAACCTTAAAGCCGAGTGATTTAGAGCACTATTACGGTGAGCGAGGTCGTAGAGGTAATAAGTTACCGCGCGGATTACAGCGTGTTGATAGCTATGACTTAGAGCACAGTGGTGGCGAGACACCAGAAGGCAATGACGCTAGCGTAGATACCGAAGAATAACCGATATAGGCCGCCCACCGCGGCCTTATTTTTATCTCTTGAAAACCATCGCGAGGTGAACTCGCTCCCACCAAATTAACAACCCTGTGTAGATTTCTGTTCATCCATTGAACTTTGTGTAGGAGCCGGTTCACCCGGCGATCTTTTAGCAGCTTAGCACATCGCGAGGTGAACTCGTTGCCACCAATTAAATAACGCTATGCGGTGTCTGTTCACCCATTGAACTTTGTGTAGGAGCCGGTTCGCCCGGCAATCTTTTAGCTGCTTAGCACATCGCGAGGTGAACTCGCTCCCACCAAGTAAATAACACTATGTAGGTGTCTGTTCACCCATTGAACTTTGTGTAGGGGCTAGTTCACCCGGCGATCTTTTAGCAGCTTAGCACATCTCGAGGTGAACTCGGTGCCACCAAGTAAATAACACTATGTAGGTGTCTGTTCACCCATTGAACTTTGTGTAGGATCTAGTTCACCCGGCGATCTTTTAGCTGTTTAGCACATCGCGAGGTGAACTCGCTCCCACCAATTAAATAACGCTATGCGGTGGCTGTTCACCCATTGAGCTTTGTGTAGGGGCTAGTTCACCCGGCGATCTTTTAGCTGCTTAGCACATCGCGAGGTGAACTCGCTCCCACCAAGTAAATAACACTATGTAGGTGTCTGTTCACCCATTGAGCTTTGTGTAGGGGCTAGTTCACCCGGCGATCTTTTAGCTGCTTAGCACATCGCGAGGTGAACTCGGTGCCACCAAGTAAATAACACTATGTAGGTGTCTGTTCACCCATTGAACTTTGTGTAGGGGCTAGTTCACCCGGCGATCTTTTAGCAGCTTAGCACATCGCGAGGTGAACTCGTTGCCACCAATTAAATAACGCTATGCGGTGTCTGTTCACCCATTGAACTTTGTGTAGGAGCCGGTTCACCCGGCGATCTTTAACTTTAGGATACGGCGTCCCAAATCAAAAATGAAAATAAAAAGACACTATTATTGCAGCATTTTATTGCGCTTTACGTTAAAATATTCGGTTATACCAATCACACAAGTGCCTATGACTTGCAAATAATTGTAATTGGTATCAATTGGCAGCGCTTGCTGCTTGTCACCATTACACGGGCTTCCTAACGGGGTATTTATGTCAGATAAGTGCTATATCACAGCGCAACAATTGCTAGAAGATTCATTTCGCTTAGCCGCTAAAGTTTATGAAGACGGATTTAGACCTGACTTTATTATCGGTATTTGGCGTGGTGGTGCGCCTATTGGTATTGCAGTTCAAGAATATTACGATTACAAAGGTATAGAGACTGATCATATCGCAGTGCGTACTTCTTCTTACTATGGCATTGGTAAGCAATCTAAAGAAATCAAAGTACACGGCCTGCATTACATCGTTGAAAATGCAAATGCTGGCGATTCATTACTAATCGTTGATGATGTGTTTGACTCTGGTCGCAGCATTTTTGCGTTGAAAGAAAAGCTCGCAGAGCTAATGCGTTTGAACTTGCCTAGCGATATTCGTGTTGCTTGCCCATACTACAAGCCTGCGAACAAGAAAGTACCAATGACACCAGATTATTTTATTCACGAGTCTGATGAGTGGCTGGTATTCCCTCACGAGCTATCAGGTTTAACACCGGAAGAATTAGTGGATGGAAAGTCTGACTTAGCAAATATTAAACACCTATTTGCAAAATAAGCTAATCAGTACTCAAGGGCGAGCAAGTACTCGCCCTAGTTATTCTTATCGAGAAAGATTAAGCTTGCGCGAAGCTATCAACAAAATCCTCAAGCGCATCAATATCGACCGGCTTTAAGCCTTCACTACTGCGTACTATCAAGCCCTTTTCGACCAATTCACTGACCACACGACGATATGCACGCTCAGTGGTCGCAAATCTTTCGGCTTCAGCACTTACCGTTGAGTAGGCACGAAGTAAAGTTGGATTTGAATTCTCGGCACGTAATAAGCAATCTTTAGCGATGTTGTAACTAAGCGGGAGCAGCAACTTGTCTAAATTTATCTTTTGATTTTCAGTAAACTTAGCGGCGATGGTCTGCGCGGTATATAGGCTCAGTTCCGGTTGCTCTAGTAGTAATTTTCGCCAATATTTTAGCTCAATGAGGTGATAGGTTACATCACTCAAGCAAGTCACGGTATAAATACAAGGCTGGTGATTCAGCGCTTCGATTTCACCAATTAGCGTGTTGTTACAGTCCAGCTGACCGAGCAATAAGCGGCGGCCGTTACCGACATCATAACTAAAAGACACAGTACCACTGGTCACCAATATGAGTTTACTCAATGGTTCATCTTGGTGGATCAAGACTTCTTTTTTGCTGTGCTGAAAACTATTACCAGCAAAAGCGAGTAACTGTTCGACCAAATTGGTTGAAAAATGATATTGAAACATCTAGATGGCTCTTCGGACAAATGTCCTATTTATTAAACTATAATGACGTTAGCATGAATTTTTCAGTTTTACGCTAACTCACACCGTTTAAGTAGTATCGGTTTTATCTCAGCGCTGTGGCGAAGAATTTAATAAACGATATTACCATTAAACCCCCACTTCCCGTGTTAGAGCTAATTTATTGGTGCTAATTTCTAGGGGCTTGTGGGTTAGCCTTTTTATTCTGCTCGATACGTAAATCCGAGCATAAACTATATGCTAACGCAACTTAGGGGAGAGGACAAATGAGTTGGGAATATTTAGGCTATTTAGCCTCTGCTTTTTTGGTCGTTTCTTTGATGATGAGCGATGTTGCTAAGTTGCGTTGGTTCAATTTAATGGGTTGTATTTGTTTTACTGCCTATGGTGCACTTATACAAGCTTGGCCGGTGGCATTAACTAATGGTCTATTGGCACTAGTTAACACCTACCACTTGGTTAAATTACAAAAAGATCAACGCTGATATTTAAGTTCACCTGCAATCCACGTCTGCTCGACTTTAATATCATCAATTTTATCTTCGGTTACGGTAAAGTAATCTTGGTCAATTAAAATAAAATCGGCCCACTTTCCTTGTTCTAAACTTCCCAGTTTATACTCTTGAAATGCGGCATACGCAGCATCAACAGTAAATGCTTGTAGTGCTTGTTCTCTGCTTAGCTTTTCTGTTGGGCGCCAGCCATCTTTGGGTAAATCCTGATGGTCTTGTCTGGTGATTGCGGCATGCAGACCATGGAAGGGGTTTGCAAGCTCCACTGGAAAGTCAGAACCCGCCGCCACTCTACTTCCTTGCTTTAAGAATGTTTGCCATGCGTAAGCGCCGCTAAGTTGTTTGTCGTCTAGGCGCTTTTCGGCCATATGCATATCAGATGTGGCATGAACAGGCTGCATTGATGGAATGATATCTAACGTCTTAAAGCGGGGGATATCATCTGGATGGACAATTTGTGCGTGCTCAATGCGATTTCTGAGCAGTCTGCCACCTGCTTTTTTAAAAACGTGTTGGTATGAGTCGAGCACGATGCGATTCGCTCTATCGCCAATGGCGTGCGTGTGTGCGCTGTAGCCGCTGCGTATGGCTTGGGTGATCAATGCTTCAAGCGTCGCTTGATTTTCGAGCATCAGCCCTTTGTGGCCTTTGCGATCATGATAGTCGCGAATAAGTGCCGCACCTCGGCTGCCAAGTGCACCATCAGCATAAATTTTTACACTACGAATAGAGAGTTGATCTCGTGTATCTTTGATTACTCCGGCGTCTAACATCTCCGCGAGTTTAGGTGAGCTTGCACTGAGCATAGCGTAGACACGTAGAGGCATTGAGTGTTCCTTAGCGCGTGCTTGGTAAACCTGCCACGTAGTGTAGTCAATCCCGGCATCATGGGCTGAGGTAATGCCTAGACTCAGCAAGTGTTCTCCGGCTTTATTCAGTGCCTTATTTACCTGTGCATCCGACTGAGCAGGGACATGAGTGCGAATAAGATCTTCCGCTTTGTCGATAAAAATTCCGCTCGGCATACCGCTATTCAGTGTAATGATTTCACCGCCTTCAGGCGTCTTTGTTGATTTCGAAATGTTGGCAAGCGCCATCGCCTTTGAGTTTACCCAAATAGCATGACCATCTACTCGAGTGAGCATGACGGGCTTATCTTTTACGTATTTGTCGAGATCGGCTGCGGTTGGGAACTGTCCGCCGGGCCATAAGGTTTGATCCCAGCCTCGACCTATTATCCATTCACCTTCATGGGTTTTTGCGTAGTGGCTAAGCCGCTTTCCTACTTCTGCAATGGTTTTGCTACCGCGTACGTCGAGTGTGAGTAAATTGTTGCCAAGGCCTATGATGTGGCCATGTGCATCAATTAAACCAGGTAATAGGGTTTTTCCCTCACCATCAAATTTGGTTGCACTCGGATATTGGGCGCTGAGATCCTTTGGACTCGTTTTTACGACTTTACCGTCTTTAATGACCAAAGAAGAAAAGCGCTCAACTTGCTGTGATTTAGTCGGTGTATAACCATTTACATTGTGAATTACGGTTACTTGAGCTGTTGATGACAGGCTAAAGCTAGCCAAAAGCGCGAGGAATGTTTTTTTCATTATATTGTCCTTCACTGAGAGTGTTTATTCAGAATAATCATCTAACTCAATAAAGCCAAGTCTTTGAGTTGAGAGTATACTTGGGTTTTAAAGGAGTGGAGTGTCAAAGTGAAGTTGTTTGTTGTATACCTAGGCGGCCGTATTCAAGGTTGCCATATTGAAATGCATGATGTGCGCTTTGTCGCGGCAAATACAATTGAAGAAGCTTATCCAAAATTAAAGCAGCAATGGGTTGGTGATAAAAACTCGGTGCATATGGATAGCTACACAATCATTGAACATGCCGATGGCTATGCTATTGAACTTACCGAAGAGCGTGTTGAGCAAGCTGAGCATTTGTATTTTGTGAACTTGGGAGGATATAAGCCTGATAGTTTAGTTGAGGCGCATGACTTTGGGCTGTTCGTTGCAACGAATGCGGATGAAGCAAAAGAGAAGGCAAAAACGTTTTTGCTTAACGGCTTTAGCCATATTCATAAAGACGATTTACATGATGTGGATGACTGCTTTGCGATTGATTTATTTGATCAAAACTTAAATATCAAGCTCTCGCACAGTGGCCAATCAACACCGCTTACCCCGTTGTGGTTTGGTTATTATCCTCTATAACCAATGTGAGGGATATTCTAACCCTCACCTTCATTGCTTTCATCGTTATCTGCCTTTATAGCTATTTTGATAGCGACAATCACAATGGCGAACATTAAAAATGGCAGTGCAGCTAGAGAATACTCAACTATGTGGCTGTCTTTGTAGCTAGGTTGCAAAATAAAATGGCCACCCACACACATTAAGATCACCACAAACAGCAAAGGCAGCATCATAATCTCTTTGTTCTTTTTGTGTTTTTTCATTCTGAACTCAGCTAGTTATTCTTAATTGAACAGTGATCACTCTCTCACACACGGTGCAAAAAAGCCTTGATCGAAATCAGTGCGGCGGATTATACCAATTCACTCTGAGTTAGAAATAAAATTCATGAGTTTATACCAATTGTATTAATTAAATGAGCTATTTGAAGCGGAGGAATAGCTTTAGTAGCACCGCTCTCGCGTCCTGCTACCGCTAAGGTACCTATATCCATATAGGCAAGGCAAAAATTTTGCTATTTAGTTGTTCTAAATGAGAAATTTTTAACGACGCTAATATGGTATTTCACCCTTCAAATTGGTTGGAGAGTTAATGCAATTGGTATTATTACTTGGGAGGGGGGAAGGTCCGTGGTATAACGAAAGCCTATCGCTGTAAAAACCAACAAATACTATGACCAAAAACAATAAACAAACCATTGTTATCAAGCTCGGCACAAGTGTTTTAACTGCAGGCAGCCAGACCTTAAACAAACCCAGACTTGTTGAGCTGGTAAGGCAGTGTGTAACGTTACGCCAAGCAGGCCACCAGGTCATTGTTGTCTCTAGCGGTGCTGTGGCCGCAGGGCGCGGTGTATTACAGCAACCAATTGGTCATTCACTAGCTGAAAAACAGATGTTGGCTGCGATTGGGCAAGGCCAATTAATTCATTTATGGCAGTCATTGTTTAGTATTTACGACGTCAATGTGGCGCAAATGCTACTGACACGAGCCGATCTTGAACACCGCGAACGTTATCTAACGGCACGGGACATGCTCACTAAGCTTTTAGAGCATCATGTTGTGCCAATCATAAATGAAAACGATGCAGTGGCAACATCTGAAATCAAAGTTGGCGATAACGACAACCTCTCAGCCTACGTCGCAATTTTAGCAAATGCTGATAAATTGGTATTACTCACCGATCAGCATGGTCTCTTTACTGCGGATCCCAGAGCCAATCCAGATGCGCAGTTAATAGAGCAAGTAACACATATAAATGATGAGCTTAGAGCACTAGCGGGTGGCAGTGGTACACAGCTTGGCACGGGTGGCATGGCTACGAAGCTACAAGCGGCGGACATTGCTCAACGAGCAGGCGTTGATGTCGTGATAGCAAAAGGCAGCGAATATGACATTTTACCGCAAGTACTCAACCAAACCGCACCAAGCACGACGTTTTTGAAGTTTGACGCGCCTGTTGGAGGACGCAAGCGCTGGTTGCTTTCTGGCCCTAAATCAACAGGCAGGATAATTTGTGATAGTGGGGCTATCAAGGCGATATGTCACCAAGGTGCAAGCTTACTCGCCAAGGGAATTATTGCCGTTGAAGGCCAATTTCAGCGTGGTGAGTTGGTACAGGTATTTTGTCAAAAAGGCAAACTCAAAGCACAAGGGTTGACCAGTCTAGATAATCAAGAGCTCAGCCTTGTGCTTGGCTGCCACAGCAGTGAGTTTGCGCAGCGCCTTGGTTGTGAGAGCGCGGAGGAAATTATTCATCGTGATAATTTAGTTGTGTTAAACCAGCCTGATCATCAAGATGCGATAAATACGATATAAATTGCAGTAAATTCAGATAGCTGTTCTACACTTATTAGAGTCGCGTTTGCTAAGAGGTCTTGAATGTCTATCAGCTATTCACCTTGTGGTCATGAGTTGGCCCTAGAGCTTTTAGCGCAAAAGAGTGAACTGGTGTTAACACAGGCACTTGAACGGGTGATCTCCGGTGTTTGTAAGGAAAGTTACGCGTTTTATTTCAGCAAAAGCTTATCGGAAAAAGAAGTCCCCAAATCCATATTTGTGAGCCATCGCGACTTTTGTGTTGTGGTGGGGCCAGTGGATGCGGTGGTAGATAAATTACAGCAGCGCCAAGACGACAAACATCTCATACAATACCACGGCGATAGTGTCATCCCGTTTTATCACCAAGCTCAGCTCGTTGGTTTTTTATATATAGAAGGCCAAGTAAATCTAACCACTGCGACTTTAATGAAGCACTTACTCACTGTTTTTGCACATCAAATGGCAACGTTGTACTTTGCTCGTATCGATCCGCTCTCCGATCTACTCAATCGCCAAACGTTTGATGAAAAAGTGATGGAAATAACCAATGGGGACGGGTTTACGGTATGCCGTGATGACAGTGAAGACCGCAAGTGGTATTTAGCGATGGTAGATATCGATCACTTTAAACAGGTAAACGACAATTTTGGTCATGTGATTGGCGATGAAGTGATCCTGTTGGTAGCGCAAAAGATCAAAGCTAACTTTAGAGCAGAAGACTATGTGTTTCGCTACGGCGGAGAGGAGTTTGCGGTGCTATTTCAAAGTCGCAATGATGACTCTGCTGCAGTAGCACTTGAGCGCTTGAGAAGTACAATAGCTTCCAGCCGATTTCCGCAAGTAGAGCATGTTTCTGTGAGCCTAGGTTTTACTGAAGTGGTCGATACACTACAAGTTTCAGAGCAAGTTCATAAAGCCGATTTAGCGCTTTACCATTCCAAAGAGCATGGCAGAAACCAAGTCACAAATTACCTCACCTTAGGGTTAACTGAATCACAATACGCATGCGTGGAAATAGAACTGTTTTAAACTCACCTTATATATAGCGCTTAAAGATTATGCTAAACTCCCCAACCTATTTTTTAGCGAATTTAGCAAAGGTTTGGGAAACGTTATGCAATTTGTAAGATGGTTTTTAGGACGTCTGATTTTACTTTTTGATTTTATTTTTACCCCACGCAGTAAAAAACGTGCCGCAGAACAACAGCAAAAGCTAGATGCAATGACGGCAAACTTAAAGTTATATCAATTTAAGGCATGTCCATTTTGCGTCAAAGTGCGCCGTGCAGCCAAGCGTGAAGGGCTTAAGCTTGAAACCCGTGATGCCAAAAATGATGAGCAATATCGCCAAGAGCTGCTAGAGCAGGGTGGTAAGGTGAAGGTGCCATGCTTGCGAATCGAAGAGCAGGGCAAAGTCACTTGGTTGTACGAATCCAATGACATTGTTGCTTATCTAGAAAAGCTTGAAAAAGCAGCTTAATTCACGCGCCTTACTATGCGCTAATCAGGCGCTATGCTAGCATAGCGCCATTAATCGACTAATCTATTTTTAAGAGAATTTTGATGACTATCCGTACTCGTGTTGCACCCTCTCCAACAGGTGATCCGCATTTAGGAACGGCTTATATTGCCTTATTCAACTATTGCTTTGCGAAGCAGCAAGGTGGTGAGTTTGTATTACGAATTGAAGATACCGATCAGGTACGTAGTACTGTTGAGTCTGAGCAAGCTATCATGGACAGCTTGCGCTGGTTAGGGCTTGACTGGGATCATGGTCCGGATGTAGGTGGCGAGTTTGGTCCATACCGTCAATCAGAGCGTTCTGACTTATATAAAAAGTTTGCACAGCAGCTTGTAGATGATGGTAAAGCGTTTTACTGTTTTGCAACGGCTGAAGAGCTAGACCAAATGCGTGAAGAGCAGATGGCAGAAGGCTTGCGTCCTAAATATGACGGCCGTGGCTTACGTCTATCTGAAGAAGAAATAAAGGCAAACCTTGAAGCAGGCAAGCCTTACGTTATCCGCATGAAGATCCCAGAAGATGGCACATTTAAATTTAATGATTACCTGCGCGGTGAGATTGAGATCCCATGGGAAAACGTAGACATGCAAGTATTGTTGAAAGCTGACGGCTTCCCAACTTACTTCCTTGCGAACGTAGTAGATGACCACCACATGAAGATAAGCCATATCTTCCGCGGTGAAGAGTGGATCAACTCTGCACCTAAACTACTAAAGTTGTACGAAGACTTCGGCTGGGAAGCGCCTGTACTTGGTCACTTACCGCTACTTCGTAACCCTGATAAGTCTAAGCTGTCAAAGCGTAAAAACCCAACTTCAATTAACTACTACAAAGAAATGGGTTTCTTACCAGAAGCACTGCTTAACTATTTAGGTCGTATGGGTTGGTCAATGCCGGATGAGCGTGAAAAGTTCACTTTGGCTGAGATGATTGAACACTTTGATATGAAACGCGTATCACTTGGTGGGCCTATCTTTGATATCGACAAGCTTAACTGGTTAAACGGTCTGTGGATCCGCGAAAACCTAACCGATGCCGAGCTTATCCAGCGCTTTGTTGACTGGAAGTTTAACGGTGATATGTTGGCTCGCGTACTTCCTGAAGCCAAAGCGCGTATCAACACGCTATCTGATTTGGTGGGGCTAGCCGGTCACTTTGTAGCGGGTTTACCTGAATACGATCCCGCGTTATTAACGGCTGGCAAAGCGGACGAAGAAGTGGTTCGTCAAGCTCTGCAATTCTTTATTTGGGAATTGGAAAAGCTGCGTACGTGGAACAAGTCTGAGATCTTCTCTATCGCAAAGGCCGTTTCGACACACCATGAGTTGAAGATAAAAGAGTTCTTAGAGCCTATTTTCGTTGCTATTACAGGCAAAACATCATCGACTTCAGTAGTAGATGCGATGGAAGTGTTAGGCTCAGACCTTTCTCGTGCGCGTTTAAGAGTGGCGCTAGAGCATATTGGTGTATCTAAAAAGCAAGCTAAAAAGCTTGAAAAAGCATACCGTGAGTATCCGTCTATCGCGTAATGACGAGACTACATGAAAAAAGCCGCTAATGAGCGGCTTTTTTATTAACTGAGCTTTTAGTATCACTTAAGGTGATGAAACGCCCATGCAATCCATGAGTGTTTCATCGTTGTGTATTTATACTTTAAACTGCTCTACTGATAAGCGTAACTCTTCGGCGAGTTTAGCAACCTCAGAACTGGAAATTGAAGTTTGGCTTGCCCCTTCAGCTGTTTGCTCTGCAATGGTTACAATCGACTCTAAACGTTCGCTAATTTCCTGTGCTACTTGCTGTTGCTCATTCGCAGCGTTTGCAATCTCTTCACTCACATCGTGGGCTTGAGAAACGGCAGCAGTAATAGAGTTGAGTGCTTCATTAGCAAGGTCGCTCTGAGTTACGCATGACTCCGCCTGCTGTTTGCCTTTCGACATTGCACCTACAGCTTCTTCGGCACCAGCTTGTAAGGATTCAATCATTGCTTGAATTTCTTGAGTCGATTCTTGAGTCTTACTTGCAAGCGAGCGCACTTCGTCTGCTACCACAGCGAAGCCACGACCCTGTTCACCAGCACGGGCCGCTTCGATTGCTGCGTTTAGTGCAAGGAGGTTAGTCTGCTCGGCAATGCCACGGATAACATCCAAAATACTACCTATCGACGCGCTGTCTTGGTGTAGTTTGTTAATCACGCGAGAGGCTTCATCTACCTCTCTTGCGAGTTGCTCAATGGTATGTTTGTTCTCATGTGAGATACCTTTGACACGCTCAGCTTCTTTATCAGCATTTTTAATTTCTTGTAATGCCTGATGCGCGCTGTTACTCACACCGTGGGACGTACTACTCATCTCAGTTGTAGCGGTAGCTGCTTGCTCTACTTGCGCCTGCTGATTCTTAATTGCTTGGCTTGACTCTGTTGTGATGGTCGATGTCTCTTCGGACGCTGCAGCGAGCTGTGTTGAACGAGAAATAATGCCAGTGATAAGTTCACGCAAGCTTGAGATCAGCGTGTTACAACTTTTAGATAGTTCGCCAAACTCATCTTTTGCCGTATCATCTAAGCGCTGTGTCATATCGCCACTGGCGACAATGTTTAAAACTCGGTTTACTTCCGATAGTGGTTTCGTGATTCGGCTAACGGTAATGTAAGCAACACCCACGGCCATTAGCGTTGCCACAATCATCCCAATCCAAGTCCATAGGTTTGCTGTGCCTACATCGGCACGTACGCCTTGCTGTAAGTTAAAGGCGACTTGGCTTGCTTCAGAGAGTAAGTCATCTAGCTGAGATAGAGCGGCTTTTGTGGTTTTCTCTGCGTCTGATAATTCTTTACGCGTTTCGGCTAATGCATTGATCAAGCGTTTTTGATTTTCTGCGATGCTATTACTGCCAGTGACGGCATCTTTCAAGTTAGTGTAATAACCTTCGAGATCAGCAAACAAACTACTATCTAGTGTGCTAACTGGGCCGCGAATTAAATCAATATTACGACCTAACTCTTCAACGAGATAGCTTTGATCTCTACTTACAATTTCCAGCGTATTGATATCTTCAACAGTGACAATATCGTTGGCGCTGGTTACAACCGAAGAAAAGTTGTTTTCTAAGTTATTTGCAGCTTGAAAAGCGCGCTTGTCAGCATCTTCCAAGCCATCCAGATCGATAATATCAACTGTCACCATTGTCGCATCTTCTGCGGCAATATCGATAGTTGATAGCTGTTCTTTCAACTTGTCGCGTAGCGAAAGCTCAGATGTTTTCTCGTTTAGCAAGCTGTTCATCGCTTTGACGAAAGCATCGTAACTTTTGCCAACATCACGGCTGCTTGAGGCTAGTTTATTATTAGCGGCAACGACCTGCTGCAGCTCAGAGTAGGTTTTGTCAAAGATCTTCTGACGCTCAGTGAATTGTTGTTTAAGCGTCGCCAGCTCAGTCTCTGAGCGCGCGTAAAAACTTCCCTGAGCCATTTTGCTCATTAAAGTGAACTCTACTTGCAGCGCAGAGCTCTTCGAGAGCGCAGGTAGAGACAGGTTATTAACCTGCTGAGTTGAGTTGTCAATGTTTGCAATTCTTAATAAAGAATTGCCCCCGATAAGAAGAAGCAACAAAGTGATGGTAATAAAACCACCCCAAATACGTTGGCTAACAGTCAAATTCATAGCTGTCCTACAAAATTTACAAAGCAATACGGATACTTATCGGATTTATTGCGGATAAGTTAAGTATTTTATAGCAGATGTGACAAAAAATTTCAGTAAAAAAGGTCGGATTACAAAAAATAGCAGCTCAACGGATAAAAATAAAAGCTTCAGGTTTTCTTCGAGTGTAGTTCAGTTTAATAAAAATTGAAGTAAGTGTTTACCTTATCGTCGATTTAGGGCCGCTAAACGGGTTAACTGTGCTGATACTTTTCGCCACTGTCGATATTTACCATCGTCATAGGGCCTCCCCACACGCAGCCGGTGTCGAGGGCAATAATATTTTTTTTGTTAGTTTCGCCTTCTAAAGCAGCCCAGTGGCCGAAAAGTAGGGTAGTGTCGGCTGGTGTTTGGCTGAGTTCAAACCACGGAGTGAGATCAGCAGCATCTTTTAGGCCAGATTTGTTCTTAAGATCCAGTTCGCCATTTTGTTTTAGAAAGCGCATTCGAGTGAAGACGTTAACAATGGCTTTAAACTTATCTTGTTCACTGAGCTTATCGAGTTCAAGTCCAGGGTGAGCGCCGTACATATTTGCGTAAAACTCAGGGGCTTTTGTTGATTGATAAATAGCTTCGGCAAAGCGTGCATATTCTAGCGCTTGCGTAATACTCCAGCTTGGATGAATACCTGCATGAGAAATAAAAGTTTGCTGCGTTTCAAGCCAAATAGCGAGGGGCTGTGCACGTAACAAGTCAGCATATTTCTGGCATTTAGGACTAGCAAAAACCGCGTCTAAATTATCTTTTGGGTTCGCAGCGGTTCCCAAAGCAAGACAAGCTAAAAAGTGGAGATCGTGATTGCCGAGTGTAATGCTAATAGAGCCAGCATGTTGATAGAGGAACTCGAGGCAAGCAAGTGAGTCAGGCCCTCTGGCGATGATGTCACCGACAAAATATAAATGGTCTTGGCTTGGGTTAAAGTCGACTTGGTCGAGTAGCCCGATGAGTGGAGTGAAGCAGCCTTGCAAGTCTCCAATTGCGTATTTTGCCATCTATTACCTGTGTTTTTTATAACTCGATGTTTTTATTCCGATGTCTAACATGTATGAGGAACGCGGGCAAACCCGCTTCCGCACAATAAAAACGATATTAATGCAAAATATTTGGACAGGAGAGTCTAAATACATTGATTGGCGCTTTAAACTCGGTGCCAAACTCATTACGCATTAAATAATAGCCTTCCATCGTACCAACTGGGGTATCGAGTACCGCGCCGCTGGTGTACTGATAGCTTTCACCAGGACGAATGGTAGGCTGCTCACCAACAACACCATCGCCTTCTACTTCGGTCTCTTTGCCATTCGCATCGGTAATGAGCCAATAGCGACTATGTAGCTTAGCGTTACATAAGCTATGGTTTTTGATGGTAATTGTGTAGGCAAACACATATTTGTCCTTTTCAGGCTGTGATTGCGCTTCAACGTAAAAGGTCTCCACCGATACTTTGATCGGTGAGCCAATATTAGTTTGAGTTGTCATATATCCAATTTGCAATTTCAATAAACTGGTTAAGCGACAGATTCTCAGCGCGAAGCGTAGGGTCGATACCTAAGTTTCGCAACTGCTCTTCGGTTAACAGGTTCGATAAGCTATTTCTTAGTGTTTTGCGACGTTGATTGAACGCTTCCAAACATACAGTATTCAAAAGTTTAGTGCTCTTAGCTGTACGTTGTGACGGATCTTTTGGGATCAATCGAACAACGGCCGAGTCAACTTTTGGTGCAGGTTTAAAGCAATGTGGCGGTACTTCAATCACAGGAATAGCGTGACAATAGTACTGCGTCATTACGCTTAAGCGGCCAAAGGCTTTGCTACCCGGGCCCGCAACCATGCGGTTAACCACTTCTTTTTGCAGCATAAAGTGCATATGCTCGACTTGATCGGCAAATTCAAATAGGTGAAATAGCAAAGGGGTTGATACATTGTAAGGTAAGTTACCAAAGATCTTTAGTTTTTCCCCTTCTTTGATTAAAGAAGAGAAGTCAAACTTCATCGCATCACCTTGGTGAACCGTTAATTTAGGTCCCAAGAATGGATGATGGATCAAGCGCTCGGCAAGATCTTTGTCGAGTTCTACAACGGTTAGGTGACCACTTAAATCACAAACTGGCTCAGTGATAGCACCTAAACCAGGACCGATCTCAACCAGATTGTCTTCAGGTTTTGGGTCGATAGCAGTTACTATCTTGTCGATAATATTGTTGTCATTTAAGAAGTTTTGACCAAAGCGTTTACGCGCTCTGTGTCCGAGATGTACTTTATCTGTCATGCATTCTGTGCTTTTTTGGTTGCGAGCTTAATTGCTTCGCGGATCGCTAATTCAAAACTACCCACTTCAACATCACCAGAGCCGGCTAAATCAAGCGCTGTACCGTGATCGACCGATGTGCGAACAAAAGGTAATCCTAGGGTGATGTTTACTGAGTTTCCAAAACCTTTATATTTTAACACAGGTAAGCCCTGATCGTGATACATTGCAAGCACAGCATCAGCATTATCTAAATATTTAGCTTGGAAAAGGGTGTCAGCTGGCAGCGGTCCAACCAAGTTCATGCCTTGTTTATTCAGCATTTCCAGTGTTGGCTCAATGGTTTCTATTTCTTCACGACCAAGATGACCACTTTCTCCAGCGTGCGGATTTAATCCACAAACTAATACTCTTGGTTGTTCAATACCAAACTTGGTTTGTAGGTCGTGATGTAAAATATGAATGACTTTGCTGAGACGCTCAGGCGTAATCGCCTTTGATACATACGCCAGTGGGATGTGCGTCGTTACTAGCGCTACACGCAGCCCTTCGGTTGCGAGTAGCATAACGACATCAGCGGTATCAGACTGCTGTGCAAAGTACTCAGTATGACCGCTAAACGAGATCCCAGCTTGGTTAATTATACCTTTATGAACAGGGCCCGTGACTACCGCTGCGAATGTCCCATCCATATTTTTTTCAGAGGCAATGCGCAAGGTTTCGAGCACATAATGGCCATTAGTTTCATCTAATTGACCAGCGACCACTTCAGCACCTTTGTCTACTTGAAGGTAGTAAATGGCACCAGCGGGTGCCGCTTCAGGCGTAGCATCACTATCAAATGGCAGTAACTTGATTTGCTCACCAAGTTCTTTGGCACGTTTTTCTAGAATGCTTTTATCAGCCACCGCAACCAACTGAGCAGGCCATGCATGCTGAGCCAGTTTGATAACAAGATCTGGGCCAATACCTGCAGGCTCACCTGGTGTAATTGCGATTCTGAGTGTCATAGCCGTTATTCCGTTTCGATAATTTCAATATGCGCTTGGTCACGCATTTCTTTAATCCATTTAAAGCTTTCTTCTTTAAATTTACGGTTAAACAGCAGACGGTGTGCGCGATTTAACTTGGCTTGTTCTGTTTTATCGGCTACGCGTTTATCTAGCAGTTGTACTATGTGCCAGCCAAATGTACTTCTAAATGGTTCACTGATCTGATCTTTTTCTAGCGACAACAAAGTGTCTCTAAACGCTGGTACGTATGTAGTCGGATCTGTCCAATCGTATTCACCACCTTTAAGTGCAGAGCCTGGGTCTTCAGAATATTCTTTAGCCAGTTCTGCAAAGTTAGCGGTACCTGCGCGCAAGTCTTTTACAAAGCCCGCTAGCATCGAGCGTGCTTTTTCTTCACTTAGGATAATTGACGGCTTGATTAAGATATGACGTGAACGCACCTCGACAGTTTCAACAACTTCACGACCACGAATATCTTGTACTTTTAGAATGTGGAAACCCGCGCCTGAGCGCAGTGGACCAACGATGTCATCTTTTTTCGCGCCTTTAATCGCTTCAGCGAACAAGGTTGGCATTTCGTTAATCCCCATCCAGCCTAGTTGACCACCATCTAGCGCTTTTGAGCCGCTCGAGGAGGCAATTGCGATACGCTTAAATTCTTTGCCTTCGTTCAAAAATTTAATCACGTTATCAGCACGCTCACGAGCGTCTTCAATCTCTTCTGGGGTCGCTTTGTTTGGGATTTTAATCAAGATATGGCCGATATCGTATTCTTCTGAGCTACCAGTTTGCTCACTCAAGATTTTTTGTAGGTTAGTAACCTCTTGAGGGCTAATATAAATACGGCGATCAACGCTAGCACGACGCACTTGGCTTGTGGTTATTTCTTTACGGATCTCTTCTCGATATGCCTGAAAGCTTTCGCCACTCGCTTCCACTGAGCGACGTAAGTCAGCGATAGTACCGCCCTGATCTTGGGCAATATTTGCAATGGTCTGGTCTAATTGTGCATCAGAAATTTGCATACCCATGCGATCACCCAGTTGCAACATTAAAGATTGCTCAATGAGTTTATCGATGGCTTGCAAGCGTAATGTTCTATCGCTAGGAAGTTCTGTGCCTTGTTGCTCAGCCTGTTCTTTAACCCGATTTATTATTTGATCGACTTCGCTTTGTAAAATTACACCATCATTTACCGTGGCAACAACAGTATCTAGCTTTACACGCTCAGCATGTGCTTGAGTAAACAGGCCTGCACTTAATGAGGCCACTAATAACAACTTTTTTAAATTCATACGGCTTTCTAAATTCTATTTATTCAAAAAATACGGTCTACGGTAACCAAAAATACCCTGTTGAAGGAGTTTACTCGCATCACCACTGCTTTGGCTTCCAAGCCCTGTAAGGACAAATTTCAGGCTGAAGCCAGAATCAAACACTGCTTCATCATTGGTAAGTGTTTGGTTTAAGTTTGTTTCAATTTGACGATTCGCAGTCACCTGAATGGCCCAACAACAAGACTGATATTGAACACCCACAAAGGATTCAACGCTTCTGTTTGCTGTCATATCACGGTGATAGCTTGCTACAAATTGCCAGTTATCGTCAATTGGTAAACTTGTAAATAGACCGACTTGGTCAATTTCATAGTCTGAGACATCATTAATATAACGATGGTTCAATTGTACTAACTGCTTGTTGTCTCCTTTATAGTCCAGGGTAAAGTGAGACTGCACTAACTCTTTGCTATCCACGTCATATTGTACCCCACCCGAAAGGTACCACCGCTTATGCCAATGTAACATGGATTCGGCGGCAAACAGTGCATTATAGTTAGTATCATCAGTAAACAGCTGTTCAGAAGGCTTTACAGATGACTCGAGGTAAATGATTTGACCTGCACTGAAGTTAAAGCGTTCGACATTGCTGCTATCGAATACACGAGTGGTTGCCCCCACGGTGAATTGGTTGGCTTCTGCAATACGGTCATAACCTGAGTAGCGGCGTGCTCTAAACAGACCAATGAAGTCATCTTGTAACTTAGCCGTGTCGTACCAGCCAATTTGGCTTTGCTCTCTGTGCGGTGTGTAAAGGTACTGAATTTGTGGCTCAAGTGTTTGTGTACCTTGTTCAAAAAAGAACTCGGTACTGCGTTCAAAATTCAGTTGTCCATGTACTCGTAAACTTGGCAAGGTACGTGTGACGGACTCTTCATAGTCTGTATCGGGGGCATCTATATTTTGTTCGTAGCGAGTGTGAAGTAGACGTGCTTCTGAGGTAAATGACCAAGCGTAGTCGCTGCGCGAAAAAGACACGCGAGGTTCTAAATGTAACCTCGATGCTTCAGAGATTGCCAATGTATCATTTTGAAAATAGGCAAACTCACCCTCAAAGTCCCAATCAAGGCCAACAAGTTCATAACTGTCACGTGTACGGAAGCTAATTTGCGGTAGTGCAGTGTAGGATTCTCTATGATCACCCAATACTTCAAAATCTTGCAGTTTTAAGTCAACCAACCAGTCGTCACCTAGATAACTCAAACTGCCGGTACGATACAATTGGGTGTCGGTTTCGTTGGCGTACTCGGATGTTAAGTCAGTGAGGTAGTTATCGTCACTCACATTGGTGACATCAACAAATGCGCGCCATTTATCACTTAAATAGCTTTTTTGTTGCCAATGCACTAAATAGCGATCGTCTAGCTGCGGCTCTGAATCATCCTTACTGAGATATTCCACCCCGATTTTACCTTGATGTTGTTCAGTTAGATATCTGAACTCGGTAATAAGCTGAAATCCTTTATTGGCCATGTATCTTGGCGTTAAGGTCGCATCATAGTTAGGGGCTAGATTGAGATAATAAGGGGTGATCAGCTCTAAACCAAACTTATTCGAGCTAGAAATTGTTGGCGTCAGCAAGCCAGATTTTCGTCTATCATCGATTGGAAATGTAAAATAGGGTAAATAAATAATAGGCGTGTCCATAATTTTGAACACCGTATTATAGGTCTCACCCCAACCGTCTTCACGAGAAAGTACAATGCTGCTTGCCTCGATACTCCAAAATGGGTCATCAGCAGGACACGTGGTAAAGCTGGAGTTGTCGAGTGAAATTTTGCTGCCTGAGGCATGCAATTTCTCTGCACCACCGCGGCCCTGCTGGTCTGTTAATTCATATTCAGCACCAAGCAAGCTCACGGTGTTAGCATTTAAATCCGCGAATAGCCCATTACTGTGAACTTTGGTAAATTGATCACGATAGAGTAGTGGTCCAGAAGCGCTGAGCAGGCCTTCTTTTTTATCGATTAGCGCACGTCTAGCTTCTAAGCTCATGGTTTCAGTGTTAATCACCACATTGCCCGAAAACTCAGCACTATCAGTACCTTGTAGTTCTAAGTCATCGGCAACGATATCAATGGCATGTTTGGGCAGAGAGGCTAACGGCTTCCAGTTTTCTGGCTGCATATAGTCTTTACATTGTGCGGCGACAATGTTCGTATTAGCAAAAGCTGTAGAATGAATAGCGGATAATACAGCCAAGCCCCAAATTTTGCGCATTTAATAACCTATTAGCTGAGCATTTAATAATAAGCTCATCATGATAAATGAAAACTGTCGGAAATACAGTAGCATTTAAATATTTACAAGTAGAAGGTGTAATAGTAAATCCATGAATAGTCAAAACCAGCGCGTCGAGTTTATTCAGCAAACACTACAAAGCGACGATTTTACATGTGAGGCTATCACCTCGGATGCCAGTTTCCGCCGTTATTATCGCGTCAAACAACAAACGAAGTCGTGGATCTTAATGGAGACACCGGTCGATAAACTCGATAATGCCCCTTTTATTGGTTTAAATACGGTGTTTGCAAAGCAAGGGCTCAATGTGCCACAAATCCTTGCGCGTAAAGAAGAGCAAGGGCTGTTACTGTTACAAGATTTGGGTTCTGAGCATTTGGCCGATAGGTTGGCATTGCCTTCTCGGCTAGAGGACTATCGTGCGTTGATAGCGCTTATTCCTAAAATAGCCAAAACACCAAAGAGTGAATGGATGAAACCCTATGATGCTGGGTTCGTTGATATGGAACTTAATATCTTTTATGAGTGGCTTGTAACAAAATGGCTTGGCTTAACACCCACCGAATATCAACAAGTGCAGTGGCATAATGTGAAGTTGAAACTCGTTGATGCGATGACTCGTCAGCCGCAGGTTACGATGCATCGAGACTTTCATAGTCGCAACCTGATATGTCATCAGTCTCAGTGGTATCTCATTGATTATCAGGATGCGGTACAAGGACCTGTCACTTATGATGCGGTTTCTTTGTTGCGGGATTGTTATACTCGCCTTGATGCACATGAGTTAACTGAGCTTCAGCAACATAGCTTTGATTGCTTAAAAGCGGCAAATTTATTAGGCGGTATGGATTTTAGTACCTACCAACATTACTTTGACTTAACGGGGATGCAAAGGCACCTTAAAGCGGCCGGAATTTTTACTCGCCTATTGCAGCGAGACGGCAAAGGCGGGTACTTAGAAAATATTTTGCCAACCTTACACTACCTCGTTGAAGTGGCGAATAAGTATAAAGAATTTCAGTGGCTTGCAAGCTGGCTAGAGAATGACATAATGCCTCAAGCTCAGGCCAAATTAGGCACAAAATAGAAGTAATAATGAAAGCGATAATTTTATCTGCTGGTCGTGGTAAACGTATGATGCCACTGACCGCAAACCAACCAAAACCTATGCTTAACGTTGCAGGAAAACCACTACTAGAGCACCATCTCGAGCGCTTAAAAGCGGCTGGGATCTGCGATATCGTGATAAATCTTGCATGGCAAGGTCAGGTGATAAAAGACTATTTCGGTAATGGTAGTCAATTTGGTGTCAATATTGAGTACAGTGATGAACCTGAGGGGGGATTAGAAACCGCAGGTGGAATCATTCAAGCTCTGCCGATGTTATGTGAACAGGATGACAGCTTTATTGTACTCAATGGCGATATTTTTACGGACTATGATGTTAGCAGCTTGGTGCAGTTACAGCTCGGCAGCGCAGCAGAGGGCCATTGCGAAGCGCACATTGTATTGGTAGAAAATCCCGAACATAACCCTGAAGGCGACTTTTGTCTTGCCCATCAGCCGCTCAATCAGCAAAAGTATACCTTGTCCGGCATTGGTAAATATCACCAAAGTTTTTTTGCCGAGCTTGGGGCTGGCTTTATAAAACTAGGGCCGTTGCTGCGCAGTGGGCTTGAGCAGCATAAAGTTTCTACTGAACTGTATTTAGGCGCATGGGACGACATCGGCACGCCGGAGCGACTAAAAATGATCAATGATAAGTTAGGATATAGCGATGTGGGGTAAGTTATTAGGCACAATTTTCGGCTTTTTATTTGGTCGTTGGTTAGGCGCTATTTTAGGTTTTTATCTCGGCCATTTATTTGATAAAAGTTTGCGTCAGGATTTTGATAAGGTCGGTGGCTTTCAAGGTTTCATGAAAGGTGAAGATTTACATGAGCGCCAAGCTTTGTTCTTTTCCAGCTGTTTTTCTGTGATGGGACATATTGCAAAATCTAATGGTCGTGTCAGCGAAATCCACATTCAAGCCGCGTCTGCATTTATGAGTGAAATGGGCTTGCAGGGTGAAGAGCGAAAAGAAGCGCAACATGCGTTTACAGCGGGAAAAAGCGGTGACTTTTCGATAAAAGAGGCTGTGACTGATTTTAAAGAGGCTTTTGCTAGACGCTATGATTTGAGACAGCTGTTTTTAGAAATTCAGATTCAAATGGCATTTTGTGATGGTCATGTGTCTGACGCGGAGAAGGCCTTACTTAAACAGGTTAGTAAGTATTTAGGCTTTGCAGAAACCCACTTTTTATTCCTGCTAAAGCGCTACCAAGCAGAATTTGAATTTCGCCGCTCGCAGGCGTCGGGGAGATCGCAACACCAACACCAGCAACAGGGCGGCCGTCAACCGGCATCACAAGATAATGGCTTAAACCGTGCTAAAGCGCTGGCTGTACTGGGGTTGAGTGAAGAGGCCAATGAGCGTGATATCAAAAAAGCCTATCGCAAATTGATGTCGCAGCATCACCCTGATAAATTGGTGTCACAAGGCTTGCCTAAGCATATGATGGAAGTGGCAAAGCGCAAAAGCCAAGACATTCAGTCTGCTTATGAATATTTAAAAAAGAGCTAACCTGAAAACTATAAGACGCGTAAAAAGCCGAGTAATTCCTTTCTGAGTCTTTGATGTTGGAGAGGATCGGTTTTTTCTCCAAAAAGCTCCCGTTGGCGATAATCAAGCTTACTATTCTTTCTTGCCCAGCGCGCTCTATCCTGCGTATTATCGACCACAATTGGATTGTCAAAACTGTAGTAAACATCCAGCAAAGCAGGGCTTATCAGAGAAAGGTTGGATGCCAGATGCTTTTGCCGTGTTGCATTAGGCAATTGTGGGCTAACAACGGCAAATGCATCTATACGTAGGTTGGGCAGTGTTGCTAAATACTCACCGAATAAACCTGCGCTATTACCAAATGCGACAACCACCAACTTTTCTGTTTGAGTCATGGATAGCGTGTTATAAAGTACCTCGAAGCGGCTGACCAAGGCCATTTTATATTCATCGAGATTTGATTCAGAAATGGGTGAAATCAGTTTCTGAACAGGCTTTTCAGCGTCGGGGAGCACGATGTCTTGCTCCAGCAAACTCGGTGCATAAGAAAGATCGGGCGGAGTGAGGGTATAAGTATCATAACCATCGTCGCTTAATCGCTTTGCAAGAAAGCTTATGCCGCTGTTATTGAGCGGTGGAGTTTGCATGTCGGGCAATAAGATCACGATGCCTTCGCGAGCGGCTGCCATATATTCTTGATGAAACACATAAAAGCTTTCATTTTCACTTTCCAGCTTGATTAGCTGCGATGGCTCGTAGAAGCGATTAGCGTCTTGCTGATAAAGAGAACCAAGCGGTGCTGCATCAATGTGCTCTGCTGCAAAAGTCGTGATGGATATAGAGGTTGCGAGTAATAAAAGCGTTCTTATGATCATGGTACAAGCGCATAAAACATCATAATTTGTTATCGACCAGTTAAGTGAAAGCTTTAGCTGTCGCTATTTTTTGGGTTAAACTGCTCGGCAGTGAAAATGAAAGGAGAAATTTGTGCAGTACAAAGATAGCAAACGAGACTATCTCTTTATGTTTTTAAAAGGGGCTGGAATGGGCGCTGCGGATGTGGTCCCGGGCGTTTCTGGTGGTACCATCGCTTTTATTACTGGTATCTATGCACGTTTTTTAAATGCCATTAAAAGTGTAAATTTACAGGCCTTGAGCACATTGCGCCGTGACGGTCTAAAAGCCACTTGGCAGCACATTGATGGTGGCTTCTTACTGGCGGTATTTTCTGGTTTGCTCATCAGTGCAGCGTCTTTGGCGAAGGTGATCACTTATTTATTGGAGGCACACCAAACACTGGTATGGTCATTTTTCTTTGGTCTTATCGTCGCATCTTTTATCTATGTTGCAAAACAGGTCTCTCATTGGAGTGGCCAAAATATTATCGCCTGCGCAGTCGGTGCTATCATAGCTTTTGCTATTACTGCCCTTTCACCGGCTGAAGCGCAAGCATCTCATTGGATGTTTTTTATTTCAGGTGCTATCGCCATTTGCGCGATGATCTTACCTGGGATCTCAGGGAGCTTTATTCTACTGTTGCTGGGTATGTATGGCCATGTACTCAGTGCGGTGAACCAGCTTGAATTTGGCTTAGTGAGTCTATTCTTACTCGGTTGTATTGTGGGGTTAATGTCGTTTTCGCGTCTACTCAGCTGGCTATTGGCGCACTATCAGCAAGTAACGTTCTCGCTACTAGCTGGCTTTTTGCTGGGCTCGCTTAATTTATTGTGGCCTTGGAAACAAGTGCTTACGACTTACGTGAACTCCAGTGGTATCGAAAAGCCATTGAGTCAGGCCAACATTCTGCCTGCGCAATACAGTACGCTGTACGGTCAAGACCCGAATACGCTGGCATGTATTGCGCTTGCCGTCGCTGGCCTTGCGTTGATCTTAACCATCGAAAAGATAAGCGAAAAATATTAATAAAATAGACATCTAGAACAATAGATACGTAAGCTCAACGAATGCCTATATGTCTATTGTTCTAAAC
>NZ_JAKEVK010000190.1:0-9017 GCF_022398435.1 Pseudoalteromonas sp. Isolate6
ATATCAATGAGTTATGAAGAGGTGTTTTTCGTAATTATTGATTGGTTTTGTGCAATAAATGGAAGGGGCTATAGCACTATCAGGGTTCTGTTATCAGCAAGAAGATAACACATTTAGGTGCAATTCAGCGAAAAGTCAATAAAACATCATGTTTTTCGTAGATAAACTGCTGTAGTGTTCTCCTATTATACACAACTATCCAGGGAGACTGAGTAATGCTTGTTAAAGAAATTGGCATCTCAAAGCGGGCTTGTTTTTACAGCATAATGTTATTTTTTATTCATGAAGTTCAATCATATAGCGAACTATCAGCTGAGTCGTATGGTATTATTTATAGCTTTAAAGACGGTAATAGCAAAGCGATTTACTTAAGTGATCAAGATGGTAGATCGCCAGTTAGAATCGTGAAAGCCACATCGAGTGACGGCTATCCTGCTGTCTCACCATCAAAAGACAAAGTAACCTTTTACGGTAAATACGATAACTTTAAAACATGGTCAATCCACACCGTTGATATTACTGGCCGCAATCTGAAAAGATTAACGAGGAAAAAATATGTCTGGGATAGTGCACCCGCGTGGTCTTTGGATGGAATGACGATAGCGTTTGCTAGAGAATATGAAAATAAGGAAGGCGTTTGGCAAGAAGAAATTTGGTTAATGAATGCTGATGGTAGTGAACAGCGCCAAATTAAAAATCTGGCGGGTCGCGCTCCAGAATTTATGCCAGATGGGCGATTACTCTATCAATCTAAAGCCAGCCCAAGCCAAATTAGCATTGCCAGTTTAGATGGTGGTGAGGTTATTCAACTCACTCAAGATGATACTGATAACATGTCTCCTCAAATTTCTCCAGATGGCACAAAAATAGCCTATTTATCTAATAGAGATGGTAATCAGGAAGTATATGTCATGGATATTGATGGAACTAATAACAAGCGGCTGACCCAGAATGACATTCAAGAGTGGGATCCCTCTTGGTCTCCAGACGGCACAAAGGTGTATTTCGCTTCAGAGAATGTGTATGGCTTTTATGATGTCTTTTCTGTAAATGTGGATGGCACGTCTATCAAAAGAATACTTCAAAACAGCTCGCAACCGACTGTTGTACCGGGTCTTGACCAAGAAGCACTAAAAAAGTTAATGAATACAAAAGAGCGTCAGTAGGCCTAAAACACTGACCGCATTTCTAGGTCATTAATTTTACTGCTGTTGGAGACGATCTGTAAAAGGAAAAGGAGTATCAAAGCAATGTGAATAAGCTTAAGAGAAGCCTTAAGTGTATAAAAAGTTAGCATTCATCCTCAAAACTTATGATAACGAGGGATATTATGATGCATTGTTAATAACGATGTTGGATGTGATAGAAATAAAGTACCCGAAGTCACTTTGGTCTGCAAAATATTGATAGCTATTACGACCGATTAAGTGAGCGTTATGGTTTTACTATATTGCCAAGACAAGCGCGTTGGAATAGTGTTAATAGGCTCGGCTTCATTAGCTTACTTTCTGAAGCGAAAGTAGGATCGGGTACGAACTTAGAGACAAGGATTTAGGTATGAGTTTACTTGCATGGATACTCTCTCATGCCACGTTGGTGGCGTTTTGGCTTTGGATTTTAAATTTTGGTGGAGCGGCAAAAATAGAAGGGTGGAAGTCGTTCTTTATCATTGGCTGGTTTGCTGCGCTATGGACTGCTGAGCAGTTGCGTCTGTATGCGCTGTGTATACTCGTACTACAAGTTCCTTGGTTTATTGCAGGCCTTTTGATGCCGCAATGGCGAGGCTTTGCGGTGTAATTGTCAGGCTTTGTAAAGGTGCTTGGATTATGCTGTTACTTAGTGCAATTATATTTACTTGAAAAGTAAACAGGCTCTAATAAAAGGACAGTTTATGAAGCAGATGAGCATTCTAATTGCTTTGTTTTGCAGTTTAATAATTTGCGATAAAAGTTATGGCCAAAACAAGTACGATTTAGGACAAAAACCACCGGGATTAACGCCCGAATTATTTGCTCCAGGTGTGGTTTCTACGGATGAACACCGCGAGACTGAAGTGTTATTTTTGCCAGATATGTCAGAGCTTTCTTTTACTCGCGCTGGTGGAGAATACCAAAAACCGACATGGATTGTGATGCAATTTAAGCACAATCAATGGATTGAAAAATCAATACCTGAAGCAGACAGAAAAGCATATCAGGATAAATTTAGTCCACCAGTTTCACACATACAAAACATCGAGTCTTTTAAAGATATTCCAATCAGAGGTTATACCACCTCAGCAAAAGGGACACACTACTTTTATGTCTTAGATTTGAAAGACGGCAGTGGGCATTTGAGTTATTCACGGCTTGTTGATGGTAAATATGAAACACCGCACAAAATGAGTAAGGCAATTAATCAAGGAAAGTACATTGCTCACCCCTACATCGCGCCAGATGAGTCTTACATTATGTGGGATGCTGAACAGGAAGGTGAAAACACGCCTGATATTTACATTAGTTTTCGTAACCAAGATGGTACATGGACAAACGCAATAAATATGGGAGATACGATTAATACGGCTGCGTACGAGCAGCGTCCTAAAGTATCACCAGACGGGAAATATTTATTTTTTTGGCGAGGTGACAAAAAAGTCAGAAAGGACGGCACCAGTTACTGGGAAGGCAATCCATACTGGATGGATGCGAATATCATTGAAACACTGAGACCTACTCGCTAGTGCTCAGTTATTCTTGGTTATACTCCCCTTAAAAACCTCGGTAAGATGGCATGCAAGCATGCCTTTTTCAATATCTGCGAATTTTAAAGGGTCACAGTTCCTCTCAATCGTGTGGCAAAGTAGAGTGCTTTATTCGTAGCAATGCGTGTTACGGTAAGCGACAAATTCCCCTTTACCTACTGGTACTAAGGCTGTTGTGTATCTTTGACTATCTGAGAAATACTGCATAAACGCGGTTAACTCATGGGCATGCGACGTTGCGTTATCACACACAATAATACCATTTGGCGCGAGCAGTTTTTCGGCCAGTGGCAGAATATCCATATAGATACTTCTGTCAGCGTCGAAAAATATCAAGTCAAAGCCTTGCTGTAACTTAGGTAAAATTGTCGATATCTCGCCGTTGAAAGCATTAATCCTACACTTTAGTCTTGCTCGGTCAATATTTGCTAGCGCTTGTTGATATTTGTGTACACATCTTTCGATTGTGGTGATTTCTCCATTTTCAGGTAATGCACCGGCAAACCACAGTGTAGAATAACCGTTAGACGTGCCAAGCTCTAAGATACGAGTTACATTACTCGCTTTAGTGAGGAAAGCTAAAAACTTACCAGTGTCTTTGGTGATATTTAAGTATTTATCTTGTTTACTTTTTGCGTTCATATCATTTTTCAGCCCTAACTCAGCGACTTCGCTAAGTAAGGCGTTATATTCAATATTCACCATGATAATATTCCTTTAAAATCAGATAAGTAGTGTTTTATTTTTGAAAATCACATATAAGCCAAGCAGGGTAAGCGCACCATAAAAAATACGCTCAAACATAATGATAGAAATGTGCTTTCGTAACTTTGCCCCAAAATACATACATATGGTAGCTGGGATCAAGGCGACTACGGACAAAGCACTTGCTGATGGTGTTAACACACCTTGCCAAATTAACCCCAAGCTAAGCCCGAGTGATGAGCAAGTGAATAAAATGCCCATTGCCTGGATCAACTTTTCCTTTGGTAGACCAATTGCCTGTAAATAAAATACGCCAGGCACTGCAGAGGATCCAGTTAATCCGGTAAAAACGCCATTGCACATTCCTAGCACAACGCCCGCATGAGGTCGCCATTGAACATCGATATGTGGTTTAAACTTTAAGATCCCTAAGCTGCCATAACACATCAGCAATACACCTAATAACAAAGACATGTGGGCTTGATTAACAAACTGAGTCAGTAAGCAGCCGGCTGCAATGGAGATTGTTGCGAAAAAAAAGAATAAACGTTGGGTGAGCCAAAGAGTCTTCCAGTGCGCGCCTGAAACGGCTTGTACGATATTGGTTATAAATGCAGGCAATGCTACCAACGCCATCGCAGGATGGATCCCGATGATAGCGGTGAGTAGTCCCAGCACAATCGGTGGTAGGCCAAGACCCACCACTCCTTTTATGAGTCCTGCAAAACCAAATACACCTAAAATGATGGCGATGGTTACTGCTGAGTATTCCATTATGCGCTCTCTAGTGCATGCTCTGGATACGACGCCTCTATACCTTGGGTTGCAAACGCATTAAGTGCGGTTAGCACATCGCTCAGCTCCTCATCATCTAGGACTTCGGGCTTGTTTTGCGAAAAATGATCCACTAGTGCCAATATATCTTTCTTGCGGTCCTCAATGTATACATCTGTTTGTTGATAATCAAAATACGTCGCATCAACTAGTTGCGCATCCATTTTCTTATTGTTCTTCACAAACTCTATATTAAATTCACCGAGTTGCATGAGCACATAACGACTCGCCTTACCCGGCTCCATGGCGTTGGCGAACCGGTGCTTAAGTTTAGATGGAATTTGGAATACTTCACCTAAAGGTACATGGTAAATCTGCTGCCTGTCTGGAAGCTCAATATTGATAGCGCCCTTAGCACAATAAATCATATCGCATACCGATTGATGAAAATGGTATGGAACCGCTCTGTGATCTAGATTAAAAAGGCTAACACGAATGCCATTTTCATAGTAAAACTCTTTCATTTCCATGGTTTGCTCCTTGTCATACTGTTATTAAGCGTGGACCTTAGTCTGGTCTGTGTTTCTTTGTTGTGCGGTAGTTTTTTTATAAATATAGTCGACCCAATTATGGGCAACACTTTGTGCGGCTTCAACAAACGCTGCAGCAAAGTTACGTTCGTTTTGCCAATAGCGCGTCAATACACCAAATGACGACAAGTAAGGTGAAACCTGATGCTGCTGAGTTATGGGGTCCCATCGCATCACCTTGTAGGATTCATGTCCTTGCAATCGAATACCACCGGTTTGGTAGTTAACTTCTTGATGTGGCTGTAATTCACCTCGTTTGATCAAAGCTTGTATAAATGGATCTGGGTGCAGTTTTAAATCAAAGCTTTGACCTGCCGCCATAATGAGGCCATCGGCAATGAGTGGTTCGCAAACCTGATTGCATGATATAGAAATTTGATTTGCGCTGATAGTAACCCCCTGCTTATTACCATAACCAAGTTGGCAGCTAGTCAATATGCCCGCGTTAAATAATGCTATCAACTTTTGTGCATTTAGCAGTGGAATAGGAACGGCAGTGCGAATAAAGTGTGTATCTAAGTTAGCGTCGTAGCGCTGCTTTTCGTCCGCGCTTAAATAGCGGTAAAACTTCATCCTTCTGACTCGAAGCAAGACCGCATGAATAAGCGCATTGTCTTGAGGTAAAGTTGCGTCAAATTTCAGCTTCTCTAGCGCAGACTCGAAAGGTGGGGCCGCAACTTCTTGCCACCCTATGCGGCCTTGTGATGCATCTTTAAGTTCTTCATCGATCAAATGTAAAATATCGTCTAGTGCAAGGCGTTTGCCTAGCTTTTTTTCTAAATCAAAAAAGGTGTCTTCTGTTAAGTAGTTAAAGCTATGCTCAATGCGCCTGTCTCGTACCGCCGGAAAAAAACCACAGCGACTTATCGCATACACGTTGAGTGAACGAGTACTTTTATCAGGCGTAAACGCAACGACATTTCCTTGGGGGTCTTGTTCAAACTTACCGCTATCCACTAGCGATAAAATGGCATCAATGCCACTTGGCCCCATTCCTTTGATAGCAATTCGTTTGCCATATGCAGGCTGTGTTTCTAGCTGCTGTGAAAACCAGTTTTTTAATGCCGAATGGGGGTAGGGCGACATCAGTACTCTTTCGTCATACTGTGCTTTATTAAGGCTATTCCAATGGCCTGTTGCAAGCAGCACTTTATCGAATTCGAGTTGTTTTACAGCACTGCGTTCATGCTGACAAAAATGGAGTTCAAAGCCACTTTTAGTGGGTAAACCATCCAACACCTTACAGTTGTTATAATGATGTATCTTAACCCCATTTTCTTTGGCTAGTTGGCAATACTGGTTAAATCGTTCTTTTAAATAGACACCAAACAACGCTCTAGGATAAAAGGCATCCTGATCGGGCTGCCACACAGTGATATCTTCAAGTGCTGGATGTGTTACTTTTATAAGGTGGGGAAATCGCTGGGCAAGCCAGTGTTGCCGTTCACAGAGCCAATCAAAGAAGTCATTGTCGAACAGTGCCATCATATAAGTTTGGTTGTTACACAAATGGGTAGGTAGCAGTTCTTCGCTACAGTATGGGTGGCCGGGACCATTGTCACCACGTTGCTCAAAAGTCACAATTTCAATGTTACGACAATCGAGTTTTGAAGCCACTAATTGCTTAACTAAGTGCACTAATGTAGCTGTACCTGAAAAGCCAGTACCTACAATACCAAACCTGCTTATGTTATTACTATGCATGGTTATATTTCCTTATTGCGGCCCAATCATGCTGGGCCATCCTGACTACAACGACTCCAGCGCTTGTTGGATCCGCTGTGCTGCCTGCTCTAAGGTTTCTCTCGCTCGTCCACAGTTCATACGAACAAAATGACGAAGTGCTTCGCTGCCTTCAGCAAAGTGCATTCCACCAATAGAAGCTACCTTGGCTTTTTCTAACAAGAATGCTGCGGCAGTATCGTACCCAGCGGCTTGGATCTTTTCGCCATAAGCGGACAAATCAACGAAGATAAAGAACCCACCTTGAGGGACGGGCGCCACAACCCCGTCTATGGCATTTAAAAGATCAGTGTAATTTTGTAAATTTGCTCTTGAGTTGACTGCGCGTTGGTGTGCTACATCATCCATATAAGCCTGCATTGCTTCATTTGTGGCGATTTGGGCATAAGTTGCGGCAAAAGAGTTTAGGTTAACTTGTACTCGAGCCATCATATTGATTAAGTTTGCCGGCGCGCAAATATAGCCTGCTCGGTCGCCGTGCATACCATAGGTTTTGCCCGGGCCTGTCACGAAAGTGGTGCAATCTCTTAAGCTATATTGCGTATGATCTTTATCAGTAAAGGTGTAGGCAGAAATTGTGTCAGGGCCATCAAGAATATGGGATTCGTAAGGACAGTCAAACAATATTTGAATCGCTGGTTTGGCGCACTTTGCACGCTCAATATTATGTTTAGCGATAACATCGGCTAATTTACACTGTTCTTTATAAGAATAAATTTTACCTGATGGGTTAACGCAGTCTCCTAAAATCACCATTTTAGTGTTGTCGTTAATGGCGGCCTCCAACTGAGCGGGTTGTAAGCCTTTTTCATAAAACTCTTCGACTAATACCGGAACCATTTTTGCTCCGTGTAACGCTATCATGTCGGCATAATGAGGCCAGTTAGGTAGTGGTACTATCACTTCATCATCCGGATTTAATAAGGTATGAAATGCGACAGTGATAGCGCCTTTTATACCGCCGGGTGTGACCATAACTTCATCTGCAGCAGCATATCGTAAACCGCGCAGTCTAAAGACTCTATCACTGATTGCATCTCGTAAAAACTCAAAGCCAGTGACGGGAGCAAACTCGTGAATTGCACGCGCATTTTCATTGATGAAGTTAATGACTGCTTGGTCAATGCGGGTGTCTGCCGTATCGTCTAATGTGCCGATACTCAAGTCGATAACCTGTTGGTCCGAGCTTGCGTTAATTGCAGCTATTTTTGCTTTGGTACCGTGCGTAATCGAGTCTCGAAGCGCTAATGCTGAATCTGAAAATACTGAATTACGCATATACTTCACCTTCATTTTGTGTCTCAAGTTGCACTGTTTTTCTATACATTGCTTGCCACATTTGTTCCTGAACTTTGAGCATTTCATTGGCACCAAACATGATCTCGTTCAGATCACTCTGGGACAGGCAGTTGTTAATGACACATTGACGAGCGTCCTCGGCATGTCGCTCTTCCACGCCGTTATCAACATGAGCATTGAAATAGATTTCTACTTTATTTTGATACTGCTCTTTATCTAAATTTTGACGTGTTAAGCGAAAACCTTCTCTAAATGCCGTGAGCATGTGGTCGGCATGTGTTTCAAGCGCCATGGCAACCCCGAGCATACGTTGGTAACTATTTGAAAGAAGAGAAGTGACTCGTTCTCTGTAAGCCAGTGTTTCTGGTAAAATGTAACGGCTGTTTTTTGCGTCAACAACCTTGAGTGGTGCTAAATCAAACTCCATCGCGCCAAATAGATTTAGTGCATTTTCCATAAATATTTCATGACAATGCGCTTTGTTGCCCATCCCCGTTTCTTCACCCAAAATATATGAAAACAAGATCAGGGTATCCATATCATTAACCTCAGCTGATCTTGCACATACGTGTGCAATCCCTTTTACCGTCAGCTCCGTTCGATAAAAGAAATTAGCTCTAAACAATGCGTAACTTTCTGGCGTCCATTTATTTTTTGCTAAATACAAAAAGTATTTATTTTGGAAAATCTTGTGATGTTCTAAAGCTGTCAAGAATTTATCGAGCTCTGCTTGATGATTAACGTTGTTTGCGGTCATACGTAATTCCTTTTTTGGTTATTAACAATACCAATTCACCCTGTTATCTGCTCAAACGATGGGAGAAAGTTTGATGCTCACTGAGCCAAACTTTTCTCGCCTAAAGCGCTGTCACTCCAATAAGCAAATTGGTATCACTTGAGTTAGCAGCTGTCATACAACGTCCGGCTGTGTAAAAAGTATTGGGCAGTTTCGTTGACGCAAAACATTAGACGAATGTCTAAGTGTTATGGACTAGTCTATTGAAAAAGCATAATAAAAATTAAGATTGATTTGCTTTCGTATTTATTTTTTGAAAAGAATGAAATGGTGTTTTGGTTAAATAAATGTGTATTTATGGTTAACTTTAAAGCTTTGTAGTTAATTCCACGAATGGTCTTTAGTACAAATATTGAGCATTTTTTAATGG
>NZ_JAKEVK010000191.1:0-8993 GCF_022398435.1 Pseudoalteromonas sp. Isolate6
GTTTCTGCTAGCTGCTCGCCGTAGTAGAGATAAAACAAGGCCGGGGTATGATTGGTTTTGTCTATCTCTGCTAGATCGTCGAGCGCCTTAACGTGGCGTATGCCAGGCACTGCACTTAAGGCTGTTTCTAACAGTTGGCCCGCTGCTAAAAAGTCATCTTTAATTTCAAACATCAGATGAACCCTTTGGCTTTGTTGCGAGCAAATACGCTGCCTGCTGATTCCATCACGGCGGTGTCGTTAGTCTCTGCTTTATCACCTTGACTATCGATACCCAGCGACACTGTGCCTGCATTCACCGCTTTTAAAAACTTCACTGCATCCATGTAGCGTTGGTGAATATGCTCCGGTGCGTTATCGCCGCTTAAAAAGTAGCGGGCAATATCACAACAAATGCGCACCAATGCCGTGGGTACAATGTTAAGTGGCAGCGTGTAACGGCCAGATAAGTAGGCGTTAATCTCAGCTGTGGCATCTTCAAGGGCTTGCGTGAGCACAGCCATATCCACTTCACCTGGTGTGCTGTGTTCACGCTCAGTAAGCAGCACCAAGTCTTGGTGATTAAAGCGAGCTTGCATGTCTTCAGCGGCAGCGTAGGTCATGGCTTATTGCTCCTCGTTGACAACATGTGTTTGATACCAAGCCCATGCTTCATCTCGCTCGGCGGCTGACGGTTTTTGCTCGCCACTAATGCCATCCACTTCAAACGCCAACTCATCCACGTTGGGCTTTTTGGTTGGCTTCAGCTCATACAATGCTGCAATGATGTGCGCCAATTCTTCAGGGGCTTGGCTCAAGTCCAGTGCTACATCGCTGCCCACACTTCCTGACTCCAAGTGTGATTGCGTCGCTGCACTTTCACTTGCTTGTATAACTTGCACCGTAAGGCGTGTATCTTTTTTAAGCGCTTCAAGCTGAGGCTCGGTAACACGGTGCTCGTTAACGCCACGTTTGAGGGTAATGCTGGCGCGGCGGTAGCCATCAGGTTGCTGAGAGATAATGCGCACAGGGTAAATAGTCGGTTCAGCCATTTCATTTTTCATCCTATGGGTTGGCCCCACGTAGGGGCGCAGGTACTAGAGGTAGTCGGCAACAACCAGCGTTAAACGGTTTTTTAACTCGTTCGAGCTGTTGGCATCGAGTTCGCGTTCAAGTAAGCGCATGGCGACTTTTTCAAGGCCTGGTGGCACAACCAAGATGGTTGGGCGAATGCCTAGCTTGCGGCCGCCATCGGCTTTAAATTCGCGCATTTTCGTAATGGCATCCCACAGGTTGTCGGCATTCAGTTCACGATTGTTACCGAAGGCGAGTTGCCAAAAACTAAAGCCCGCAGCATCGCGACAATCGGTGCCGTATCTGAATAGCTTGCTGGTAAACACCGCTTCGTCATCCAGTTTGGTCATCGACGTAAATTGCGGCTTTTTGCGCTCTTGGAAAATAATCGGTTTAAGTACTTTTGAGGTGTCGAGCACATACCAAGCGGGGCCTGTGTATGCGCCATCAGCAGCCATATTGGCGACGCTTTCAACCGCGCCGGAGCCATCTACTTTTTCATACACGGGGTGGTCGGTATCAAAATAGTTTTGGCCGTCGTAACACAACGTCGTAAAACCAGAGGCTAACAGCGGGTAACACACTTCATCCGGGTGAATGGCTGCGCTGCGCCCCATTTCTTGCATCAGTGGTGCGTAAATGCCCAGTTCGTCGTCTTCAATGTCGTTACGGTCAACACTGATTGAGGCTTCCCAGTCGTCATTTACAATGCTGTAGGCGTGTGCTTTCATCGATTGCAATTGGCGGTCGCCCACCCATTTTTGCAGTGAAGGAAATTTACCTAACCAGCCATAGGTGTTGCTTTTGGTGCTTGAGGGTATCACCGTGGCAATTTGCGTAAACGACGGCTTCGCCTCGTCTAAGCCATTTTGAAAGTTCTTTTTAAACCCAACTTGTAGGCTGGTTAATAGTGCGGGGGTAATAATCGCCATTACTGGTCTTCCTCTTTCAGTGCTGCGTAATCTTTGTGGCTAATACCCAATTGGTCAGCCGCGTATATATCCTCGACAGACAAAGCGGCAACGCCTGTTTTGTCCTGCGATGGTGTTGGGGTTGGTTTGGACTGCTGAGCGTTTAGCGCTGCAATAGGTTGTCGGCTATCTAACACCGCATTGAGGGCGGCAAGTCCGCTTTGCTCACCAAGCTGCTTGAGGTAATCAATCTCGGCAGCAATCACGCGGCCCTCAGCTTTGGCTTTATCAATAGCGGTCTCAATAGTCACCCCTTGGTGCTGGCTATTGAGTGCGGCCAGTTCGCCACGTAGTGCATTGTGTACATCAACTGGCACAAACTTGGTTAAATCCACACTCGACGATGCTTGCTGAATCTGTGAATTCAAGGCAGCAATTTGTTTGTCTTTACCTTCTGCGCCATCGGCCTTGCTTTTCAGCTCGGTAATGGCCGCTTTGCCTTTTGAGATATGCTCGCTGGTAACATCACCGTCCACGGTAATGCCAAGCGCAGCAAGTAGCTGTTGGGCTTCGTTCATCTTGGGTGCTCCTGAGGAGTATTGCAGGTTTAACACTGCTACCTCTTCCATGCCCAGTACTGCGGGGTCATTGGTTAAGGCAACGTGAAGTAATTTGAATGGGCGACCTGTAGACTTGTCGTACGCAAACACGGGGCTAACGTAGCGGTACTCTTTATTGCGTAGCGCACTCAGTGCCGCCGTAGTCCACTTTACGTTCTTGGCATATACGCCTTCGCCTGGCACATATTCCAAACCGTCGGATGCAAACCAACCAGCCGCTGGCGCAGGTTGGCCGTTTTGTGCTTTAAATAGAGTTTGGTGGTCGTAATCAAAGAGGTAATCGTTAGCACGGCTAAGGGCGGCGGTTTTAAGATTGTTAAACGCCGTTTCATCCATTAGCCATTTGTTGCCAGGGACTTCAAATGGTCTACCGTCATGGCCAGAGAATGGCCCATCAGGCATCAGCAGCACGCGAGGGCTTATACCACTTTCTTCAGGTTCGCTTGCCAAGCTACATACCGCAAGGCCAAAATGCTGCGCTTGTGTATTACACACAGCAACAGAAGTCACCTCCATGTGTGATTGCTTGTGCTGGCAGTTTATGGATTGTTGCGTTGAGGTATTTTGCATGTTCTGGCACTAAAACGTTTGTCTTGGTGCCAGTATGTGGAATTGGGTTGGAAGTGTATTTTAAACTGGATTAAAAAATTAGGAGCTTGTTGCACCCGCATGCTCTAAAAGTTGCCGATATAATGAGACTAGCGATTCAAGCAGCTTATCGGAATACTCTTCAGTTACATCAAAATTAGAGTCTGGATGGTTCCTTTGTTCAAGCAACATGTTATCTAGACTCCATATAGGCAGTAATTGTTGAAACTGTTTATGCTTTGTGTAAAGTTCCCCATTAATTATTAGGATGTAATGGTAGTGTTTTTCGAATACCTCGCTATCGAGTCTATGTAACCTTTTTTGAAACTCGTGTAACCCATTAAGAACTTTAACGTGGTAATCACGATAGCGGTCTTCAGTTAACTTTCCAGTCACACTTAGGTTATTCCGCTTTCTGATCAAGAAATCTATGTTGACTTTCCAGTGATTTGTTTCTACCTCAAACCTTGGCTTGAAATCTTTCAAGATTTCTTGTGCAAGAGAAGATACAACCTTTGTCCTTTCTGCTTTTTTCCAAGAGTTTAAACCTTCAAAAGCAATGTATAGTGCCAGTAAAGGTACAGTTAATTCAATGAATTCTTTGACCAGAGAGAGTACTTCTGACCGACCTATTTGTTCCAAGCCTATTAAGTAGCCAATAAAAATCGCCATCAAATATGAAGAAGCTATTATTATATCGCTAGATATTTTACCGCGCAGTTTAGTTTTCATAGAAAATTTCACATATAGAGTAACTTTTAAGTTTTAAAGCTGTTTGGGTTTTAATTTTTGTTGGGTAGCTGCATAACGCTTTAATAGCTCATCTTTCGGCTGTCTGGAGGGGAAATAATTTGTCTCTCTTATGCAAAGATACTCTATTTGGCTAAAAAGCATAGATAACATAGATTGATTCATAGCGTCTTGGGCGTTCAAGTGTTCTGAGTCTTGTGCTTCTGAGTATTGCAACATGTGTTCATAAAGCTCGTCAAAGATGTTAAAAGCTGATAAAAACAGACTTGGTAACAGCCTCAGCTGTTGAACTTCTGGCCCCTCAAAATCACCATCGAAGATAAATTGATAAGTATCTCGTTTGAATGGTACATGTATCTCTGCTATAGATGTTCTTTTCTGTTCAAATTCTTCTATAGCTTTGTCAAGTTTTAACTCTTTCTTCAACCGCTTAAGTTTATAGTGTGCTTGTACAATGGCTTTACTGTTAATATTATCGTCGCTGAATACTGCTGGAAGAGTGATGCATTTTCTATTCATGATTTCTCTCAAAAAGTCCAAATGCTTTTGAAGTGCATGAACCAATTCTTGTTGCTTTGAGTGATATAACTGAGAGCTGAGAACTTGAGCTTGTTGTTCATGTGACTTTCGCGTTCTACGGAGTTCTGTCCTTGAAGCTTTAAGCTCTTGAGACTGCAAGCTAAGCGAGCATACTAGCAGCACAATAGTGAAAAAAGTCAGTAGTGGATTTAAGGTTCCACCAAAGAAATCTCCAAAAGCACCGAACTGGCCTCTTAATGATTCTAAGTTTTTGGCGTCGGATGTACGAGGTAACAAAGAGCTGAACCCATCTAGATATAATATGATGGCGCAGCCAATTACAATAATCGCCAATATAGTAATGGTTAACATTATTCTAGTGACTATTTTTGAGCTTTGCTCCAGTTTAAGCTCTTGATGTTGCTCTTGCTGATATAAACTTTTATCCTCACAACTTTTACACATTATTGGTAGCAATCCTCGATTTAATAATTATCAGTTCTCAGGCATTATCAAATGCTAATAGAAACGTTTCGAAACGCCTTTAACGACCATGTTACACCATACAACACCCAACGCTAGCACTTGAGTATGCAAAAACGCCTCAGAGGGCTTCTGAGGCGTTTTTTAGTTTTCGGTAAAATAGTTGCTGAGAGTGTCCAAAATATTGGTTTCTTCATTGAGGCTTATCCCTAAATACTCACGCTGTGGAATGGCAGCAGGGCCAGGCGCCATTTCTGGCAATCCTCCAAGGTTTTGTATAGCGGCATACGGTTTGTTACTACTAATCTGCGCCCAAAACGCGCCGCTGTCTGCGGCAATACTGGCAGCTAGCCCGCCAGCGCTTACTTGCAGCATTTGCCCACCTACACGTTTGGGGTTTTGTTTTAGGTAGTTTTCACTAAGTGCTGGCCATGCTTTGCCTGTTACAGGGCTGCGCTCGTCAGCAAAGGCCACTTCCGTGGCGCCTTCCATAATGGCGGCTATCTCGTTCATTGGGTCGCTCAGGTCATCAAAGCGCTGTGCTATTTGCTCAAGCGCCTTAGTTGCATCACCGCTTGTGAGTATTTCAATTGTGGTCATATTGTAATCACCGAGTTGTTGGGTAATAATTGTTTGTGGTGGTAGTGTTTCCAATGGGTAACGGTTATATGCGCTGCATATATGATATGAGTTCGAGTCTCATCCTACCGCCACACCTCATAGGTTCCTCCTTTGATGCCACCTTCAATGTCACCGCTGTCGACTTTAAACACATTAATTAGTGTGTCGCTGTTGCTGTCAAAGCGAACAATCACCTTTATAGCTTGCTCACCTTGGTTTATTACGTACAGTACCTCATTTCGCTCAGGTTCCCACAATACGCTCGCACCGCTTTGGTTAATCCATTTGCTTAGGTTGATATACTCGCTTAGCTCAAGTGCTTGTCCACTGGCTTTGTGTTTTTCACTATGGGCATGAGCAAGCACACGCTCAGACAATACCAGCGTTCTACTCGCATCAACGCCTTTATCTAAAAGCTTTTGGTTTATGTCATCACTTAAAAAGCTCACCACCGTTTTATGTTGCGGCCTTGGGCCAAATGCTCTAAGGCCAGCCTTATCGCCAGCAAGTTTTGCTGCTTGATACTGCTCTATACGCTCGATGCTTTTACGCGTCCATAGCTCAAAAGCTTTAGCCCGTTCATCACTATTGTTGAGCGCCTGAATGGTCTCAGCGCGTAACTGTACGTCTTCCACTTTGCCGAGCTTAACTGCCACGGCCACGTCAGTGCCAAAGGCTGACTGACCAGGCGAATAGGCCCAGCCCACATCTGGCGTCATCACATCGCCACTGGGTAACTTAACTCGTGCATGCTCAGTGGTTTTAACTTCGCCAGATTCGCGGCTCACAATCTCTGCATCAAATTGCTGTACATAGCCGCTGCCATCCTCCACGGTTAATCCACGCGCTTTTACTTGTGCCTCAGTGAGCGCACGAACGCGACAGCGACAACCCCAACCATTGGGTGGGTATATGGTTTGCCAAATGGGGTCATCAAACCTAAACACCTTGCCATGCAACAGTTTATGTTCAGGCCGTGTTTGTGCATCATCAATAGCAACATACTGCCAATACGGATGCGTTTTACTGCGAGCCAACATACGGCGATAGCGGCCACTCATATAGGCGGTTTGTAGATTGGTGCGATAAATATTGTTTAAGCGGTAGGGGCTACCCAGCTGGATTTCATCACCTTGCTCATTCTTGGCTTTGCCCCACCAACCCAATCGCTGAAGCTCAGGCGTTAGCTGCTCTCTAAATTGTTTTGCCGTTAAGCCCTCAGCAAGCGCTGTGTCGGTGTACTTGCGTATGGCCTCTAGTACTTCCATGCTCTGCACCCGCGCCACAGTAAATGCTTTGGCGTGCGCTGTAGTCAGCACATCATGCCACTCATCGCTTATCGCATAACTTTTAGATTTAAAGTAAGCCACCGCATCCTCAGGTGGCTTATTAAAGGCAATACTTAAATCCACCTTATTCATTAATCATGCCCCAAATCTCACTCACAAAAATCAGCTTGGCGAGCATTTCGGTTAGTTGGCCTTGGTCGATTGTGGGGTAAAGCTCGGTAAGCTCAATAGCTGCCAGTTCTTCACTTTGGTTAAGTTTATCTAGCAGCGGTTGCAGTGTTGCTTTGTACTCTTCGCGCATATCGCCACTGGTGATTGCATCAATGGCGGTATCTAGCTCTGTTTGTGTGCTGCGTGTTTGGTATTCCGCATTAAGTGCGGCCACTGCTGTATTGAGTGCCGCTGGGTTATTGCCTGGCATCGGCTCGGTTGGCATTTCCAATACCGCTTCGCCTTCGCCTGGTTCAGGTATGTTCAAACGCTCATGAACCCATGTTTTAGGGATCTGCATTCCAAGGCTCACTAGCGAGCGCAGTGGGAAAGCCAGATCGCGCATCTCATCACTAGTCGAGGTATCAAACTCAAAACGTGGCAACCGGCGATTACCGTTGTACGATTTACCATTCAGCGCGTACATAGGGTAGATCACATCGCGGTTTATGGTCTGCTCAAGCTGGTGCAAGTCGCTAAGGGTAATATCCTCTTTTACTTCTTGGTGGACACTGCCAAGGGCATTTGTGCTGGTTTTACCGTCCGCTTGGCTTGTCAGCGTGCCACCTAACACCGCTTTAGACTGAGTTAGTTCACACCACCGGATCATACTTTCAAACGGATCTGCTTGGCCGTTAGCTGCACTTTGAAAATCAATTTCCATTCCACGCGGTATGATACCGCCCGCGTTATGGCCAATTGCCATCACTGCACGCAGAAGCGTGGCTTTCTCTGCATCCGTTGCGCCACTGGGGTATTTGCCCACTCGTACAGGCAAACCATAGATCTCTAAAAACTCCGCTAAGTCTCGTACGCTAAAATTCTTAAATAGGAATGGCCAAGCAAGTACGGAGAGCAATCCAGCCCTATGGACATAACCCGATTTTGATTTATGAATATGCAGCGCCCAGCCAAATGGATTCAACGCTTCGCCTTCGTCGCTGCTGTCATTCAGCATAATGCGGTTAAAGTCTGTGGGGTGGGTTTTAAATATGTTTTGGTCTCGGTATGCGTAACCTGTGATCAGCTGCTGCTTCTCGATGTAGTCCCATTGCAACTCGTTGGCACAAAAGCCTTTTAGCATGGCGTCGGTTAAATCAAATTTAAAATCCGTAAACCAAGTCGCGTCCTCTAAGACCTCGGCGATCATTTCTGCGTCGCGCTTTTCAGCGGCTGAGGCATTACGTGGGGGCTTAATTTTCCAATCAAACCCAAGTACAGCGCGGCGACGCTTGCCCAGTTCGCAGCTTATGTGGCCGTCTTTGTCCTCGATGTCCTTTGCCAAGTCGGCCATCGCGGCCAAATTGCCTTCTTCCGCTTCTTTTAGCAAGCTGGCCAGCTTTGCAGGGGTTAGCCCCTGCGTTGGGTGTTCTGCATATTGCCTAAGCAACATGCCCACCTGAGCATTTTCTTCAGTTTGATTTTGATCTAGCTTATTAATTGATAGCGGATCGCCATTAATGTCTACTAGCATAGTTATACTCGCAAAATAGGTTTGATTGATACCACGTACACATCGAGGTCAAGGGTGTAGCGCTCTGCGGCTTCATAGCTGGGGGCTTCAATATCAATAAAGCCGCCTACGGTGGTAAAGATGTATTCGAACTTGATACGCCAGCGCATTACCAGCACCCCGCACCCTGAAAACTTCCTAGGTCGTCGTAGTTAAAGTCGTTGCTGCCGCTCTTGCTTGGTAGCGGGGTGAACTCAATGGGGCAACCGTCCATCCAGCAAGCTCGGTTAGCCATACATAGACCAACCGCAAAGTCACCGTGGCGCTTGTCTGTTTTTTTACCGTCATGATCTTTAGTTTTGCCCTTATCAATCTTGGGAATACCGTTTACCACTTTGATGTGGCACATATCATCCAACACATTTTGATGACGTGGGATCTCGATATTGTGATCATCTAGTTCACCTTTTAACTTGGGCATCCACTCGGCATACCAG
>NZ_JAKEVK010000192.1:0-8927 GCF_022398435.1 Pseudoalteromonas sp. Isolate6
CTTTGACATAGATCAAGTATTAATTAAGCTCTACTTCAACATAGTGAAAGTTAACCTTCCCCGAATATCTATAATTGTCATCCACTGACCGCAAATCAATATAAATTTCAAATCATTGTGATTTAATGCGGCCGCAATCACACGGAACAAGCTGCATAGCCTCTTAATTTTGCAGCGGTACTCTTATGACATAGGAATTTATACATGCTCAAAATCCTTCTTTTCACTTTATCCATCTTTAGCTGTGCTGCATTTGCTGAGCGCGCCACAACTATATTGATCTCTATAGATGGTTTCAGATGGGATTACATCGAAAAGCACGACGCAAAGAATATAGCAAAGCTTGCCAAACAGGGCGTTCGTGTGACCAAGCTATGGCCTCAATACCCGACCAAAACCTTTCCAAACCACTTATCAATCGTAACAGGTTTAAAGCCAATCCATCATGGTATTGTTGATAACTATTTTTGCGATAAAAAACGTGATGAGTGTTATAAAATGGGGATGGGTAAAGTGGATAGCTCATGGATTAGCGGTATTCCTTTGTGGAACCTAGTGAAAATGCACGGGTATAAATCTGCCGCCTACTTTTGGCCTGAATCCGACGCTAGAATCAATGGTATGACACCAGACTATTATTATCATTATTCAAAACAAGCCGATTATAAAAACCGCCTTAATGAAATTCATAATTGGCTAAAATTACCGAAAAGCGAAAAGCCATTGTTTGTTGCCAGCTATTTTTCTCTAGTAGATACCATGGGCCATGGATATGGACCAGATCATGAAAAAACAAAAGAAGCTGTACAATTTATTGACGGCTTAATTGGTGATTTCGTCGCGACTCTAAAGAAGGACAAAATCAAAGTAAACTTAGTACTCGTTTCTGATCACGGTATGACAAGCGTAGAGCCTAGCAAAGCCGTGCTACTTGAAGACCTAGATATACCTGAAGATTGGACGATAAAAAATAGCGGAACGAGAGTATCACTTTATGCGCTAGGCAATAAATCTCTTGAAAAAGGAGTGCTTATAAAGCAGTTACGTGAAAAAGCTAAAGGCCGTTATGATGTTTTAACTAAAGCGCAAAAGTTACAACTCAATGGAGGTGAATCACCTCGAATAGGTGATATTATTTTACAAGCTAAAGCGCCAATCGTATTTATGGGCCGAGGTAAGCATAGCTATTATGGCACTCATGGTTACGAAGTAACGCCCGATATGGCAGCATTCTTTGTTGCACATGGCCCAGCCTTTAAATCAGGCTTAACGATAACACAAGCAAGCAATTTAGAGGTTTACCCAACGCTTTCACATATTATGGGGCTCAAACCGCTCAATAAGCTTGATAGTAAGGGAGAAAACTTAATGAAGTTAGTTAGAAAATAACCCATTTTTTAACTGTTCAGTGTCAATGATCAGTCCTTGGCACTGAACTAGGTTAATCTGTAATCAATACCAATTTGTCTTAACAGTTGCTCAAAGTGGAGGAACAAACATGCCGCTAACTGCGTTAAAAATCTTCTATCTAGTTCGACTAACCAAGTTTTTTCGCCTCAACGTAGGTCTCATTATTAAGCAAATTGATACAAAACAGTAAAGGTTACTTTTTGCTTGTAGACTTCTTATTTGTAGACTTCATCAATCGCCTTGCTAAGGCAAATACGATATACACTAACACCAAGGAGTTGAGGACAAGCAATGCATCTCTATCAGATACAAACATCCAGATTGCCGCAAGCGCTAGACTTGCCAGTGTAAAGTGACCAACGAGTGGGTTAGTAGTCTTTTTCTTCATTAGTGTTTCGCTGTATTCATGTTCAGATTATTTTACACCCGAGAACAGCGACAATACCAATAATCTGTTAAAAAAACTAAATATTTCTAGCCATCTGGTTATAATGCGGGCACAAAAAATGTGGGCATTGCTATTCGTTATTGGTCAGACCAGAGTTTGATATAGATTAACTATTTCTCTAATGTGAATAGCTAAAATGACATGGAAGTACATTAAAAGAGAGTTTTTAGTGGCACATATTAATAAAGCGAAACATTGGTTAGACTTAAAAAAGCTAATACTTATTCTTGCAACACTATGCGTACTAGCTTCGTTATTTAACGCATTATTTTCCAGTTATCAAGTGCAAAAACAAGTGATGGTGAAGGATACACTAGAAGCAAACCGCGCTTATGCAACTAAGTTAGCCGATGTTACCGATCTTTTCTTACAGTCGGTTCTGATGCAGTTAAAAGCCTCGGGTGAAACTATCGTCTCACACTTGGATAGCCCGGAATTGATAAATAACGAGCTTAAGCAAATGCTTACTCGAACTCATAGCTTTGATTCCATTGTCTTGGTCAATGCGCAAGGAGAAATCATAGGAGCTCAACCCAGCTCACTCGGGGTCGTTGGGACAACGCTTATAAATGAAGCCGAAACTTCGCCATTGCGTGAGCAGGCGCCTTTTATTGTCGGACCTTTTGTCTCTCCTGCGGGCAATTTGATGGTTAGTCCAACGCATCCAATGTTTGATAACAAAGGGAATTTTGCCGGCTTTATCGCAGCGGGCATTTACCTAAAAGGAGACAATATATTAGGTCGGCTTCTTGCAAACCACCATCATCAAGATAAAACCTATATTTTTGTGACAGGGCCAAACGGCAAACTTATCTATCATCACGACGATCACCGCATAGGACAGGATGTCACTGACAATGAAGTAGTGGGATCACTACTTCAGAAAGTCTCAGGTTCGACTCAAGTCGTCAACACTCAAGGAGTTGCAATGCTTGCTGGTTATGCTTTGGTGCCTACAAGCGACTGGGGCGTAGTTGCACAGCGCCCGCTGGAAGTGACCATGTCGCATCTCTCAAACACCATGAAGCACGTACTTAAAACTACAGTGCCATTTACCGTGTTTTTACTCATTTGCGTTCTAGGGCTCGGCTCATTCATAGCAAAGCCCTTATGGAGACTGGCTAAGCTTTCGGAGCAAGTTCAGGATGGCCGAAATATCGACTTCCCACATGTACCAACGTGGTACTACGAAGCAACATGGTTATATCAAGCGATGCGAAGTAGTGTAAAAAATTTAGGAGCACAAATCCAACGCTTCGATGATGAGCGGAAACAAGACCAGCTTACACATTTGTTTAACCGACGCGGAATGGAGAAGTGGCTTGAATCGGCCTATGAGCAACGAATTCCTTTTAGCATTATTGCACTTGATATAGACCACTTTAAGAAAGTAAACGACACCTATGGTCACGATGTTGGTGATATTGTAATACAAAAGCTCGCCGAATTAATGCGCACCAATGCCCGCGAGCAAGATCATCTGTGCCGAAGCGGAGGCGAGGAATTTTTAATGTTTCTTCCTCATGTAGATATCAATAAGGCGGGAAACATTGCAGAGCGCTTACGTGCATGCACTGCTGAAACTCAATTTGATGAAGCGGGGCATATCACGATTTCTCTTGGGATTTCTCACTGGCCATTGTGTTCTGATGATTTGCATCACGCGCTTAAACTTGCAGATCGTAGCCTTTATCAGGCCAAGGCCAATGGTAGAAACCGCGTTGAGCACGCCGTTTTAGCTAACCACAATGTAGCATAATTGGAAATCTGATATTAAAAAGTGAAATTTGCTCCGAATATCGGTAAGATGCGTTGCAATTTTTATCGTTACCTTTATTTGGAGCTGTACTTTCCATGGCAAAAACATTGAAAGTTCCTCATACGCTAGTCTTGCTGCTAGGTATGATGCTAATTGCACTGCTGTCGACCTGGATTATTCCACAAGGTTTTTTTGATACCGCAACCACAGACTCAGGTAGACAAGTTGTACTTGCTGGTACCTACCATATCGCAGATGAGTCCGTTCGTCTTACTCCTTGGGATCTATTAAAAGCTATCCCTCGTGCTTTTGCTGCTGCACAAGACGTAATCTTCTTTGTGATGATAGTCGGCGGTGTACTCGCTATTGCGCGCGCAACAGGCACTGTTGATGCGCTAATTGGCCGCTTACTTGAAAAAAATGGTGATAAGCCGCAAAAACTCATTTTTATGGTTGTGTTCTGTTTTGCAATCGCGTCAAGCGCTATCGGTACTGCCGGAGAATACATTCCTTTTGTACTTATTTTGGTAGCACTTTGTAAAGCGATGAAATTAGATGCCATGACCGCGGTAGGCATGATTATCGCTGGCTACGGTATTGGTTACGGTGTTTCAGCATTTAACCCATTTACGGTATTAATCGCTCAACAAATCGCTGAAGTCCCAGTATACTCAGGTATTTGGTTACGATTTGCGATTTTTATTCCATTTGTCTTAATTGGATTTCATCATGTATGGAACTATTCGAAAAAGGTACAGCAAAACCCCGAATATTCTATGATGAAAGGCGTGCCTTGCCCACTTGCGGGTCAGGAAGCTCCTAGCTATCCACAGCTTAATGGTCGTCATAGAACTATTTTGCTGACTTTCGTTGTGACTCTCGTGTGTGCGGTTTGGGGGATTGCAACTCAAGGATGGTATCTATACGAGCTAGGTGGCTTATTTATCGCGTGGGGTGTCGTTATTTCAATCCTTGGTAAACTTTCAGCAGATGAAGCAGCAAATCGATTTATCGAAGGAGTCTCTGACCTTGTTACTACCGCTGTACTTATTGGTGTAGCTCGTGGTATTGCACTTATTCTTGAGGATGGTCAAATCCTGCACACCATCGTACATGGCCTTTCTACACCACTTTCTTATGTAGCTGCGGAAATTTCGGCGGTGGGTATGTTAATTATCCAAACGCTTTTAAATATGTTCATACCATCGGGCTCTGGTCAGGCTTATGTCACTATGCCATTGATGGTTCCAGTGGGTGATTTAGTTGGGGTACCAAGACAAGTTGCAGTGCTGGCCTATCAATTTGGTGATGGTTTCTCCAATATGATAGTACCAACTAATGCAGTATTAATGGGGATCCTTGGTATGGCAGGGGTTCCTTATACGCATTGGTTTAAATTCTGCATGCCGTTAATGGCTAAACTTATGCTGGCTGCCGCAACTGTGCTAGTGCTCGCGGTTATGTTTGGCTACGGCCTTGACGTACAACCGCAAATTACCGGCTAATCTCCCTAAAGTAAGATGGCGTCTACTGACGCTATCTTCTTACCACTGACCACCAACCATCACTCAAAGCAAATTTATTGATCTGAGTTTATATTCTATGTAGTTTAATGAACTATTATTATCTATTAAACACAGCTCTTGGTTAGGATTGGCCCTACAGACTTCTATGAATTTATCGTTTAGCCATTTTTACAATATGACATCCACCAGCCAGCGTTATCAATTTGCCTTAAAGCAATTGTACGAGCGCTTTGATGCTGATCACTGCTTTGTGGGTAAGTTTATCGATAACGACAAACGTGTAAAAACCGTGATGTACCTTGCGGATGGTGAAGAAGTCGACAATATCATTTATGACCTAGAAGGCACGCCATGCTTTGACGCGAAGGCAAGTAATGGCGTTTGCAGTGTTACCAGTGGCCTACAACAACTGTATGAAGAGGATGAAATTCTTCGTGTCCTCAGTATAGAAGGATATTTAGGAGTAACGCTAAGAGCGTTAGATCATACTCCAATCGGTATCATGGTCTGTTTATTTAACAAGGAACAACATGTTAGCCGTGAAGAAAAACTATGGTTTCAAGAGCTAGGACACCTGATCTCAACCGAGCTTAGTCATAACTTAGAGCTAAATAAACAAGGTATTTTGCTCAAACAGCTTGCAAAAGGCGAGCAGATAGCAGATTTATGTACTTGGACTTGGCAGCTTAAACAAAACAAACACTATTTTTCCTCTCATTTAAATCATTTGCTGAAAACACAAGCAGATTCACCTACATTATCGTTACTTCTTGATAAGCTCATGATAGAAGATAGTGAAAGGTTAAGGGTTGCATTGGAAAAGGTAAGGTTAGGTGCTGTTCGTAATATAGATTTACAAGTTTCGTTAGCGTCACGGACAGAACATCATGGTCTACTGCGAATTATCGGACAGGTTGAGCCAGATGATCAAAACATAGATGATGTAATCTTCACCGCAACCATACAAGATATTAGTTACATTTCTTCGCTTAATAAACAGCTTGAGCTGACCAATGTTGTCTTCGAGCATGCCACTGAAGCGATTATGATCACCAACAATGACAATAAAATTATTATGGTGAATCGTGCATTTGAGCGCTTAACGGGCTACACAGGCTATGAATTGTTGGGGCAAGACCCTGCAGTTCTTTCCTCTGGTAAGCAAGACAAATCTTTTTATGAAGCCATGTGGGCGTCGTTGAGTACACTTGGTCATTGGAAAGGGGAGATCCATAATCGTCGTAAAAATGGTCAAATTTACCCTGAAGAGCTAACGCTCAGTGTCGTCAAAGACGAGCATGGTAAAATCGCTAACTATGTTGGCATTTTTAGAGACATTACTGAGTGGAAGCGTAACGAGTCCCAACTCACCTTTTACGCCAACCATGAGCCGCTAACAGCACTTTTAAATCGCCGCAGCTTTATGCAGCGCCTAGAAGAGCAGATCTCAGGTTCTAGAAGTAACAATACCAGTTGCTCACTACTTTTTATTGGCTTGGATAGGTTTAAAGAAGTCAACGATGTTTTTGGCCCGGAGATTGGCGATAAGGTACTTATATCTGTTGCAAAACGATTAAAAAATGCCGTTCGACAAAATGATATTATCGCAAGGTATGGTGGTGATGAATTTGCGCTATTGCTCACTCATAGCGATGTAGAAAGTGCACTTAAAGTTGCCCAGAAGCTTTCACAGAAACTCTCTCAACCTTATGTATTTAATGAAATTACCATTGAAGTTACTTGCTCGACGGGAGTTGCACAACTCGAAGCAGGTTCACGGATCACTGCTGCAAATTTATTGAGAAACGCGGCGCATGCACTTAACAGTGTGAAAAAAACTGAGCGCGGGCAGGTAGCCCTACACAATGCGGCAATTCAAAACGCCTATTTAAACAAAATAAAGCTTAAGGACAAGTTGAAACAAGCACTTAAAGAAAGATCGCTAACTGTATACTACCAGCCAATCGTAAATGCTGACACAAATCACATCACAAAGTTTGAAGCACTAGTGCGTTGGTTTGATGATGAATACGGCATGGTGTCGCCCGGCACTTTTATTCCTATTGCTGAAGAGTTTGGTCTTATCCATTTAGTTGGACAGTTTGTGCTTGAGCGTAGCTGTCAAGACTTAGCAAAAATTCATCATGCTGGTTTCACAGATATAGGGATTTCTATTAATCGTTCCGTTAGCGAGTTTAAAGCCAGTATTAATCAGGTGAAGTTAATCACCTGTGCTATTGAAAAAGCCAAGATCCCGTATGAAGCAATTACCATTGAAGTAACTGAATCACTTGCCACGAATCGCTATACATGGAAAACGCTCAACCAACTAAGAGAGCATGGCGTCAAAGTATCACTTGATGATTTTTGTACTGGCTATTCATCATTAAGTAACTTAATAGAAAATCAGGTCGATTACCTAAAAATAGATAAGAGCTTTGTCGACAGCTTAATGTCTGATTACAACAAGCAAGTAATGATAGACTGTCTTATAAAGCTGAGTGATCAATTGGGGATTGGAGTGATAGCAGAGGGGGTTGAGCAATTCACTCAACTTGAAAAGCTGCGAGAGCTCGGCTGCCATCATATTCAAGGGTTCTTTTACAGTCCGGCGAAACCGATTGAAGCTTGTCTGGAGTTATTAACAACAAATGCTTTTGCAGAGCAAACACAAAGTGCAGTTGAAAAGTAAGGTGTGATGATTTGATATCACACCTTAAAAAAGTATGGTTACTACTGAGCCTTTATTACAATAGGGGCTTTATCAAAGCAGTTATCGCTTTAATGTGGTCATCACGCTCGTTTAACGCAGGAATATAACGGTACTTTTCACCGCCAGCAGACTCAAAGACCTCGCGGTTTTCTACTTCCAACTCTTCTAACGTTTCCAAGCAATCTGCACTAAAAGCCGGACTTAATATTGCGACGTTTTTAATACCTTGACTCGGAAAGCTCTCAAGTGTTTTGTCCGTATAGGGTTGCAACCATTCTGCTTTGCCAAAACGACTTTGGAAGGTTGTCATGACTTTTTCTTTATCAAGATTGAGTTTTTCAACAACTAATCGAGTCGTTTGCTGACAAAAACAATGATACGGATCGCCTCTATCTAGAAATAGTTTTGGTGTACCATGATATGAAAAAACCAGTTTATCTGGCTCACCATTCGCCTTAAGGTCCTCCCTAATGGAGTTAGCTAAAGACTCTATATAAAGGGGGTGTTTATGATAGCCATTAATAAAATGCAGTTCGGGAACCCAGCGCCAGCCCCTAAGCACTTTGGAGATCTGATCAAAGGTTGAGCCTGTTGTCGCGCTGGAGTATTGAGGATATAGCGGCACAACGATAATGCGAGAAACACCTTTTTCTCTTAATTTTTCAAGCCCAGATTCAATCGATGGGTTACCATAGCGCATCGCGAGTTCAACTTCTATCTCTTCAAAGCCTTCACTTCGTAGTTGCTTTTCTATTTTATCAGTTTGCGCTCGACTAATGGTAATCAACGGAGAGCCTGCATCGGTCCAAATTGATTGATAGGCATGGGCTGATTTTTTAGGACGAACACGTAGAATAATCCCATGCAAAATGATTAACCAAATTAGTCTTGGAATTTCAACGATTCGGGGGTCGGAGAGGAACTCAGCTAGATAAACTCTAAGTGCTTTAGCCGTTGGTGCATCAGGGCTACCTAAATTCGTAATAAGAATACCCGTTTTGGAATTAAATCGGCCTTCATGGGGATTATCTGTAATGGCTGAAAAGCGAGACACCTAACGCTCCTTAGATT
>NZ_JAKEVK010000193.1:0-8827 GCF_022398435.1 Pseudoalteromonas sp. Isolate6
TAATTCCATTATTCTGCACGCATTAAAACTGACGTTGTCATGGAGAACAATATGTTAAGAATGTTTTCTGGAATTGTGTTGGCTACTTTACTAATAGGTTGCCAAGAGCAAGCAGAACAAGCCCCAACAGAAGCCCCTAACCGACCGGTTAAGATTCACACGGTTTCGGATCCAAATAGCAGCACACTCCGCAGTTTCCCAGCTGAAGTGGTGGCAAATCAAGGCTCCTATCTTGCCTTTCGTGTGAATGGCGAACTCATCGAGTTTCCAGTTCTTGCAGGACAGGATGTGCAAAAAGGACAACTCTTGGCAAAGCTTGACCCCGAAGATTTCAATCTACAATATGAACAACGTAAAGCCCAATTTGAGCTCGCTAAATCGCAGTTATCTAGAATCAAGCCATTGTTCGAAAAAGGCATCGCCACTAAAGCTGAGTTTGATAAAGCTAATGCAGACAAACAGGTTGCCGAGTCTGCTTTTAAAATTGCTAAAACGAACCTTGAATATAGCGAACTAAGAGCGCCATTTAGCGGCACTGTCGCTAAGGTATTTGTGAAAAATTATGAAAACGTGGTTGCAAAACAAAACATCTTGCGCCTTGAAACACGCGATATGATGGATGTAATTATTCAAGTGCCTGAACGAATTGTGGCTCGCGTGGATAAAGATTCAGATTATAAGCCGACGGTTGTTTTTGATGGCTACCCAAGTAAATCTTATCCTCTCACCATCAAAGAATGGGATACGCAAGCAGATCCTGCAACCTTAACCTACAAAGTCGTATTTAGCCTTCCAATTCCTGAAGATTTCAATCTATTTGCAGGTATGACGGGCCATGTGTATGTTGACCCAAGTAAAATTACTAACAGTGAAAACACAGCAATCATAGTGCCCAATCAAGCAGTTTTCTCAGATAAAGAGCAAAGTGCTAATAGTAATAGTTACGTTTGGGTATATCAAAGTGACAAACAAACCGTCACCAAACGCCAAGTTACCGTTGGCGAACTTAATCACTCTGGTATCGAGGTGTTGTCGGGCCTTAAACCCGGTGAAGAAATTGTAGCTGCCGGTGTACATTATCTACAAGAAGGCGCAAAAGTGAGACCTTGGACTAAAGAAAGAGGTCTGTGATATGAGTTTAGCCAAATGGTCAATTGAAAATAAGGTTATCAGCTGGATGTTTGCCTTACTCCTACTTATTGCAGGAGCGGTATCCTATTTGGGTTTAGGCCAGTTAGAAGATCCTGAGTTCACATTAAAAAAAGCCATGGTCGTGACCATGTACCCGGGTGCCTCACCACAGCAAGTGGAAGAGGAAGTCACCTTTCCGATTGAAAATGCAATCCAATCTTTACCCTATGTCGACTACGTTACCTCCATTTCTTCCCCGGGAAAGTCACAGATCACCGTTGAAATGAAGAGTAAGTACCGTAAGAAAGACTTACAGCAGATATGGGATGAGCTTCGCCGTAAAGTCAATGATTTAGCACCTAAATTACCCCCAGGTGTTATGTCTCCAAGTGTTATTGATGATTTTGCGGATGTGTATGGTGAGCTGTATGCTATCACTGGAGAAGGTTATTCGTATGACGAGTTAAAAGACTATGTTGACTTCTTAAAGCGTGAGTTAGTGCTTGTTGAAGGTGTCAGTAAAGTTACGGTAGCGGGTGAGCAACAAGCGCAAGTAATAGTTGAAATATCCACACAGAAATTATCGCAACTAGGCATTCCGCCCAGCCACATCTTTTCGCTTCTTCAAGCACAAAATACTGTTTCTAACGCGGGAAAAATTCGTGTTGGCGATGAATCTATTCGTCTTCACCCCACAGGGGAATTTACGGATGTCTCAGAACTTGAGGGATTACTAATCTCAAAACCTGGTGCCAAAGAGCTTATTTATTTGGGTGATGTCGCCAAGGTAACACGTGAATATGCTGAAGTACCTAGCCATATTACTCGCTTTGCTCAGCAGCGCGCACTGTTGGTTGGCGTATCCTTTACCTCTGGCGTCAACGTCGTTGAGGTAGGTAAAGAAATAGAGCATCATCTACAGCAACTAGAATATCAACGTCCGTATGGCATTAAGGTCAACACAGTTTACAATCAGCCTACAGAAGTTGAGACCTCAGTTGACGGTTTTATCATCAGTCTTTTAGAGGCCGTTGCCATAGTAATTATCGTTCTGCTTATCTTTATGGGTGTAAAAAGTGGCATATTGATCGGTGGTATTTTGCTTATTACTGTGCTGGGTACCTTTATCTTTATGAAGATATTTGCCATTGATTTACAACGTATTTCATTGGGTGCTTTGATCATTGCATTGGGTATGTTGGTCGATAATGCCATTGTCGTGACTGAAGGTATTTTAATCAACATTAAACGAGGTCAATCTAAGATTAAAGCAGCTGTTAACATTGTTGAACAGACAAAATGGCCGCTTCTTGGTGCAACTATTATTGGGATCACTGCATTTGCACCGATTGGATTAAGCTCAGATGCCAGTGGTGAGTTTGCCGGCTCTCTATTTTGGGTGTTGTTAATTTCATTACTACTAAGCTGGGTCACGGCTATCACATTGACTCCATTTTTTGCCAATTTGATGTTTAAAGGACCTAAACAAAAGTCATCAGATACCAACGAAGAAGAGGACGACCCTTACAAAGGAGTGATATTTACAGTCTATAAATCGATGCTGACCTTCTGTCTTAAAAATCGTGCTATTACCATTATTGCTATGATTTTACTTTTGGTTGCTGCCGTAGTTGGCTTTAAATCCGTTAAACAGTCATTCTTTCCGGCTTCGAATACACCGATGTTTTATGTTGATTATTGGCATTACCAAGGTGCAGACATTCGAAGCACAGCGCAGAATGTAGAAAAGATCGAATCATTTTTACTGGACGATCCATTGGTTAGCGAGGTAACCACAACTATTGGTCAAGGCGCGCCTCGGTTCATGCTGACTTACTCACCAGAAAAGCAATACGATGCTTATGGTCAACTCATTGTTCGTGTGAAAAACCGAGAAGCAGTGATAACAATGATTGCTAAGCTTCGCGAGTATGAACTTAAACATGAGCTTGATGGTAGACTGAAGATTAAACGAATGGAAATCGGTCCTTCTACAGATGCGAAAATTGAAGCTCGCTTCTCAGGCCCCGACCCGGTTGTACTGCGTCAACTAGCAGAGAAAGCAAAGGATATTTTTAGCCAAGATGATCGCGCTTTTAATATCCGCGATAACTGGCGTCAGAGGACCAAATTGATCCGTCCGCAATTTAATGAGTCTAAAGCCCGTAGATTAGGGATAAGTAAGGCTGATTTAGATCAGCTATTACTTACTTCAGTATCAGGTAACAAAGTAGGTTTATATCGAGATGGTACACAATTACTACCGATTATCGCTCGCTCTCCTGAGGATGAAAGGCTCAATGTTGAAAATCTTGGTGACTTACAAATATTTAGTCCCGTACTAAATGTTTATGTCCCAGTTTCACAAATTGTTGATAAATTTAGTGTGACTTGGGAAGATAGCTTGATAATGCGCCGTGACCGTAAACGCACTATCACTGTAATGGCGGATCACGACGTTATCGGAGACGAAACTCCGGCTAAATTATTCGCCCGAGTGAAAGCTGATGTCGAAGCCATAGCACTTCCTCAAGGTTATGAAATGCAATGGGGCGGTGAATATGAGAGCTCAACAGATGCGCAGTCAGCTATTTTCGGCTCCTTACCGATCGGTTACTTAGCCATGTTTATGATCACTGTGTTGCTCTTCAACTCAGTTAAGAAACCTTTAGTTATCTGGTCTACGGTGCCACTCGCAATTATCGGGGTAACGGCAGGCCTGGTACTATTACAAGCACCATTTAGCTTTATGGCGCTGTTAGGTTTACTAAGTCTGTCCGGCATGCTGATTAAGAATGGTATCGTACTGATGGACCAAATCAATATTGAGATAGAGTCTGGTAAATCTCCTTACCAAGCAGTGTTTGACTCAGGTGTTAGCCGTGTAAGACCCGTATCTATGGCAGCCATTACAACCATACTAGGCATGATCCCACTGTTATTCGATGTGTTCTTCCAATCAATGGCAGTAACCATTATGTTTGGTTTGGGTTTTGCGACCATACTGACATTGATCGTCTTGCCAGTACTTCACTGTGTCTATTTTGGTATAAAACAACCTGCAGACTAAATTGCTAACGTAGGTCCGCTAACAAAAAGCCCCTTAACACTGTCAAGGGGCTTTACATTCAAAACATTTTTTATTTCATTTACCACTTTTATTTAAAGATAAAGTGCCTTTAACTCTTTTTGCTGGCTTTTTACCTTCGTTAGGATTTTCTCTTCTAGTATTGTTACTCGGCGTTTTATTCTTATTTCTCGCTTTGGAGTTTCCAGCAAAGCCGTCTCGATTACGATTATCGGTATCGACTTTTCTATTTCTATCACCGTAAGAACGTTTGTTTTGCTTCGGATTGTCACCTTCACTCGATTCTTTTCTAGGTTTATCAAACTGCCTTCCCGCACCAGCACCAGCTGATGCTTCTTGCGTTTTACTCGACGACTCAGTGGCTTGATTAATCGCCCGCATTTCGCTGTCGTTAAGATGACGCCACTTACCAGAACTAAGCCCAGTAAGATCGATATTCATGATCCGAATACGTTTAAGATGTGTTACTTCAAATCCTAGATATTCACACATTCTACGAATTTGACGATTTAAGCCTTGGGTCAACACAATAGTAAATGATTTAGCACCGGTTTTATGGACTTTACAAGGCTTTGTGACAGTGCCGAGGATTGGAACACCTGAGGACATACGTTTTACAAAACGCTCATCAATGGGTCTATCGACCACAACCTCATATTCTTTTTCATGGTTATTGCCAGCACGAAGGATCTTATTGACCATATCGCCTTGGTTGGTCAAGAAAATTAACCCTTCGGATGGACGGTCCAAACGACCAATTGGGAAAATACGCTCAGGATAGTTAATCGCACTGACAATATTACTTTTGATTTTACGCTCGGTAGTACAAGTTACACCGACAGGTTTATTATAAGCAATAAATACGGCCTTTGGCTTTGCCTTCAGAGGCTTACCATCAATGATAATAGTGTCGGCATCAGACACTTTGGTGCCCATTTCTGGCAGAATTCCATTTACTTTGACACGGCCTGAGGCGATTAAGTCATCAGCTGCTCGACGACTGCAGAATCCAGTTTCACTGATGTATTTATTGAGGCGCTTTTGCTCTGTCACGATACAACCACTTTGAGTAAAAACCCGTATTGTAATCGCTTCAACCGCTTTACACTACTGCATTTCTACTTTTGCAAACTTTTTCTTAATAGCTCAGGAGAAAAATGATACTGCTCTTTAGGTTTTCCTCTGAGACTCATTGCCTTGTAATCAATAGATTGCCAGTTTTTCGCTGACTTTACCCAGCGATAGTCTGCTAGATTTTCCTTAGTGATCAAACTTAGGTCGAAAGCAAGCTCGGTGTGATTCTTCCAAAATGGATGCCCATAATAATGATCGTACACCGAAATCAACGCCCAAGCCCCCATCATAAAATGGCCACCAACGGATGCTTGCATCTCATTATGTTCAATAAGGTCAAAAGTATCCGACAACCAATCAAACCCTCCAAATACGATTTTTGACGTGCTTGATGCAGCTGCGGTGATAGCCCCCATCGCCATCAAATCTGACGCACACCAAATAAGGTTTGTTTTTGGATAGCGTGCCAATAGCTTTTTTGTTTTATCAAATGCTTGTTCTTTTGACCAACCTGCGTATACAGTTTGCTGAACAACCACGCCAACTTCATCAAAAAATCGCTTTGCACCGTTGCTTCTAATGTCTGACTCTGTGCCATAGTGACCATTAATAGCAATAGGATAAATTGTCTCATGACCGTTAGTTTTAGCCTGTTGGTATAGTTGCTTAGCCAAATCGTAACCAGCCTGGTCATTATCGTGATGCACTTCCCCAAGCCAATACTTATAGTGTTCTTTTGGGTTACCTATTGCGAGCCTTTCTGGGCCAGAAATCGTTTCTTCTAAAGTAATATGGTTGATCCCATACTTTTCCAAAAGTTTTAGGCTTTCTTCGGCCCCACCGGGATAATTAATGAGGATGACGTAATCGGGCGTGGCACGATAACTCAAATATTTTTTAAGTTCAGCGAGCTGAATAATTCGATTCCCTTCTCCATAGATCACATCTAATCTAATATCGAATTGATCCGCTGCCGCTTCTGTAATACCTTGAACGCGCTGCCAAAATGGCTCCCCAGGCACAGAAGGGTTAACAAACAAGACATTTAAAGACTGCTTAGCATCAATACTAAAACACACCATCCATAGCACTAACCCAATTAATACTCTTTTAATCATAACGGGCTCTTCGTAGCACTAGTACCTTCAATAACTTTTCAAATGGACCTTGCTTAAACAGCTTACAATATATCACCGCAAGGGCTAATTGAATTATAGACGCAATTATAAATGCCGAGAAATAATCCGAACGATCCCAAGTACTGATAGCGCTTGGGTTTATAAAATAAAAATAACTTACAAACACAATTGACTGGAGAAGATATAACGAAAGCGCTAGACGCCCAACACATTGGAGACTCCAAAGCTGATGTTTTGCACCTCGCATTGCAGCCTTAATTACAACGACGTAAAACAACGCAACCGGTACTGCAAGGATCCAATCTAATCCTTCAAAAAACTCGACGCCTAGTTTACGCTCAAGAACAAAGCCGACAAATGACAAAATAATAGCTACAACGGCAAACAAATTAATTTTATGAACGGGTTCAGTACGCGCTAAATCAAACATACCACTTCGATATAAGCGCATACCGAGTAGCATTAACCCTGCGGTGTACCACAAAGTAATTACCGGAATGAGCAAACTGATAATGACAAAATAAAGTCCATTTAAGGTTAGCAGTTCCAAGTAGTTTGCAGGTATCTGCTGCAAGAACTCGAGGTAGATTTCTGAACTTCTATTTATTTGTGGCTCTGGATCAATTAACAGCAATAAACTAATAGCAATAGAAGGAACTAAAATAAATCCTATCGCATAGCGATTTAACTTATTGTTGCTCGCATCTACAAAGCGTAGTGCAACGAAACCGCTAAGCGCATAATTAAATAAAATATCTCCCGGCCAAATCAACACACCGTGCACCACACCAAAGACCATTAGCCATGTTAGTCGATGCCTTGCAAGGCTATGACCATCTGACTTTGCTGTCTGAATGCATAACGCCGCTCCAAATAGCACTGCAAATAAGCTTCTGAATCGACCATCAAAGAAAATACTATTAACCATTGCGAAGAACGGATCAAGATAGTGGGCTGTTTGGGCTGGTACATAGCCCAACTCAAAATTGGCCATATGTACCATATTCATGGAAAGCAAGCCAAGTAGCGCGAACCCGCGGATCGCATCCATCGCAATAATTCTATTCATCAATACACACGGTTTTTATACATATCAGCCCAGTTTATCGCAGCAGCATGAAAATCAGGAAGGTTTTCGTCTTTGTAGTTTAGATAACTGCACGCATCCTGCAGCGTCCACCAGCTCCCAGACTCATAGGCTCTGACGATATTTAAAATATAATATAGCGTATTGGGTTTGCCTATCAAAGCATCATGGAGCTGCTCAGGAAAAGGTAGTTTGTTTACAACCTGCTCCATCGGCCTATCAAGAATAGCATCGAGCAGGGAAAACAAACCCGTCATAAAACTCATATTGGTAAGTCCCGGCGAGATTTGCTGTGCGATAAGCTCACAAAATCGCGAACGAACGATAGAAAGGCGTGTTAATTCTGTCGGCTTTCCCTCAGCTACGTGAGCAGTCATAATTAAGTTTACAAACTTTTTAACACGCTCGTTTCCTAAATATACCAAGGCTTGTTTTAAAGATTCAATCCGACTCTTAATTGGAAATACCCCGGAGTTGATTAACCTGAGCAATTTATACGCAAGCGCTGTGTCTTGGGCAAACAATTCGGCTAGTCGTGTAATACTCATATTTGGTTTAAGTGCTTCTTCATAAATAAGCATGACAATCACATAATTAATAGTAATGTCTTTTTGCTCAATCATCTTTGGTTTTGCAAAGAAGTAGCCTTGAAAGAACTGGAATCCCATCTTTTTAGCTTGCTCGAACTCTTCTTCGGTTTCGACTTTTTCAGCGAGTAGCTTGATGTTCTTTCGTTCTTTGATCATATCAATCACTGGTACTATGGTGTCCAGCGGATTTTCCATCACGTCAAACTTAATCAGCCGCACAAGCTTTAAGAAAGGCTCCCACTCTCTTGAGTATTGAAAATCGTCAAGGGCAAGTCTGAAGTTACTATGAAATAAGCCTCTTATTCGCTCATAATTTTGCTTTGTTGGTGGAATAGTCTCCAATAGCTCCAATATCACATCATTTGCTGGGAGAAACTCACACAGCTCCTGACGTAACGAGTCTGGACCAATATTAATTAGCGCTTTCTTTCCCGAAGTGAGATATCGCATGCCGAGGTTAAGTTGATTATTCATTATCAGCCTGGCTGTCGCTGCATCATCTGCAATATTTGGAAAGCTATTTTTTACACCATCGCGAAACAACAATTCGTATGCAACAACTTGTTTTTTACGATTAAATATGGCTTGGCGGGCCACAAAAACCTTCAAACAAAAACTCCTTCGTACCCAAAGTGAACGATCACACTTTTGGTTTAGCAATTTTTAGATTTTAACCCTTTATGATGATAAAGAAAATCAACCTAAGCTATTAAGAATC
>NZ_JAKEVK010000194.1:0-8654 GCF_022398435.1 Pseudoalteromonas sp. Isolate6
GTTATTTAACGCTATACTGATTAAAAATGATTGCAACTATGATATTGGGGTTGATAGGAAAATATCTGCTCTAGTTGTTGAAACGAAAGAAATAAAGAAAAGGGGGCTTCGCTTCCTAAATCGAAACTTATCATCTTGCTTTAATAAGAGTGATTGTCTAATTAAAAGGGAAATTATGAATAAATCTCATTGGGATGAATATAGTAGTGCATTTGACTCTATTATTACTCCACCACAAGTCGAACTTTATAATACAATTGCTCCGCTTTTGTCAGGAGTTGTTCTGGATGCTGGATGTGGAAATGGAAACTTAGCCGCTTTTGTTAATGGTGAAGTTTCTACTTATCACGGTGTAGATACGTCTCTTGATATGGTGCAAAAAGCCAACGCCAATCTGCAGAGACTGAAAGAACCACAGCGATTTCAAGCATTTCATGTCCAACTAGAAGAGTTTGTTAATACGCATCAATACGACGTGATTACATTAATAAACAGTGTTTACGCGATGGATAATCCGTCTTTGGTTTTTAAACACTGCTATAACTTACTTGCTCCGGGTGGTCTGTTAATTATCGCAAACCCCAATGAAAACATGACAAAATCTCACATGGAAATGATGATTGAGTTGTATGAAGCGCAATTTAGAGACAATCCTGCTGTTGCAGATTTTAAGAGATTGAACTTACAATTTGTCACACAATACCAACATTCTTTTTATACTTTAGATAAAGTTGAAGGTTGGCTAGAACAAGCTGGACTGTCTGTAACAAACAGAGATTGCACTCACTTTCATGGTGCAATGAATTTAATCGTAGCTAAAAAGTAGGAAAATAAAAATGCGCTATCAAGATCTAGTCGATTTGTTGAATGCTTCGAATCAAGCAGAATACACTGCAAGTTTTTATCGTGCCATCTCACATATCGGATTTGATAGCGCAATTTATGGTTTTTTGCCAAGCCATGAATTTGTTAAACACTTGAACCAAATGCCTATCATACTCGCCACCGAAAACGCCCCTCTGGATTATTTAAAGTACTATCAAGAAAATGAAATTTTTAAGCCTGAGACAGATATCTTCGTAGCTAAAATACTTGCTGGTCATCGAGATCCAATAAACTGGTGGCGGGACCTACATGGTTTCAACCCCACAGAGTTACAAGTTGCTACCTTGACCCATGCAAAAAACGAATTTGGTCTCAATAACGGTTTTGTCGTCCCGCTCATGTGCGACCACAGAGGCTACGCTTGTGTTACTTTGTATAGCAATTTAAGTGATAAAGACTTTAATCACCTCGTACAGGAAAATGAAGAACAAATCGGATTATTTTGCTCAGCGTTGAACAGCAAAATTTTCTCAGATCCAAACTTAGTTGCTGAGTTATACGACAATTATATAAAAATGAGCGATACAGAGCGTCAAGTGATGCGATACTTGGTTTCGGGGAAACCGATGAAGCAAATTGAAGATCATATTGGAATAACCTATCGCTACGCTGCAAAAGTAATTGATAAATTTAGAAAAAAGCATGGAAATGTTCCAAAAGATAAATTGCTTTATTCGCTAGGGCACTACTTTAGTTGATTTAACGCTAGTATTTCATATCTGTAAGCCAGCGGGAAGTTGCCACCACGCAATAGACTAGCGATTTTATAAGAGTCAATCTTATCGTTTTTGGCTTTACCACCGTGAATAGCTTTCATGCAAAGCGCATGACCAAGCACAAAATCAATATCATGCTCAGCACATAAATCACTACCCAATACCAACAATGCATGCATGGAGGTCAATTCCACAATAATATTTATGAAAAGTAGTATAGAATTTCATTGAGCTTTCTCCTTTTGGTTTGTTCGTCTTGAAGTTTAACTGTTCGCTAAACTTCGGGGTGAAGGTTCAATAGGTATCAAGAAAAGCAACCGGCCGGTTTCACTGCCGATTCTTTTGGCGTTAGAGTATTTGGGAAGGAGTTCAAATTTTGAGAAATATTAAAGATCTTACTGGGATTAGGCCATCTTGGCAGTTCGGTACTATTCTTTTATTAGTAATAATCGTTTTCGGTTTCTTATATTCATTATCTCAGGAAAATGAACTTGATAAGTTTTTGAATGAATGTGTCGGGTGCCTCGTTGATATACAAGAAGTTAACAATCAACAAGTATTTGAACTTGCTATGGCTATTTCAATATTTTCATTAGCAATTTCAACTTTGATTTTAATTATTTCTTTGCCTTTATACCTTTTCTCAAACGATTCTGATAGAGCCAAAAAAGCTGGTAAGTTAACAAATACCTCGTTCGGTTTCATAATAGCTTCTGGAACGGCTGTTATCGGAACATTAAGCTTTGGTTAAAAATACTCTAGCAAGTCTCTCAATTCGGGACTGCTAACAGCTTGTTTGGCTCCGCTTAGCTACACAATTTTAGCCAAGCTTTATCTGCCTGATAGTAGGGCGTTAGTCCATAGAATTCTTATGCGAAATTCACCTAATATAGCCGACGACATAGCTCATTTCTGTCCAAATACGAGTTAGGCGAACGTCCGCTATCGTAATTAGATTTAAGATATTAAGTTGCTGTTGAACCGCCGAGTGTGACACACATACAACAGCCAAGTTTAATTTAGCCCTGTTATTCTGGTTTATTAACGTCAGGTGGTTTAGTTGTGGTCTCTAATTAAGTCAACTCGGGCTAGATTTTATGGCCCACTCATCAAATTGTGCATGAGTGGGCCTGCTTTATTTTTAGTTTGTTGAGCGATCACTTACGATAGGTGATGGCGGGTTTTTGGGCTTATTACTCTGGTGTAGCATAAAGTAATACTGTTGGCGTTCATTGGGTTGATTATTGATATCAATACGTGCAACTCCTGCGATTACGTCTAAACCATCGGCACTCTTCACCAAGGGGTAGTCGTTTGGACCGAGAGAGAGTAGTGATACTCTGTTGAACACTAAAGTTTCTACATTCTGAACTGTTTGATGTTGGTTATCTTCACTGACATCAAAATAGTGGTCGCCGCCGTATACATCTTTTCCAATGTTACGCATAAATGCCCCCATACTGATAAGGAAGTTGTTTTCAACTTCAATGCCTTTTAGTCCATAGAACAGCTCGTGCTCACCGACAAATACAATTCTTCCCCCCTGCGCAGCAAATTGTTTTAAGCGACTGACTTCATCCGGAGAATATGAGTTAAGTGGAGTCCAGAGTACGATAAGTTTTATTTGTGGGTCATCAAGATCCCAATCTTCTAGAGACTGATATGTAATAACTTCAAAGCCTAAATCTTCCCAAGTACTGTACAGGTAATTAATAGATTGGCATGACCAACTGCAGCGAGAATCATGAGATCGATCTAGGACTATTTTAGAACCTCGGGCACGGAGGCTGTTTCCTGAAAAACTGGCTAGGTTTTTCGCAAACTGTGTGTTATCAGCTTTGTAAATCCGTTCATTATCTAGAATATTGACATCATTGAATACAATTAAATCTCCACCAGCTGCAGGTGCGACGTTACTGTCAAACGTAAAGCCAATAATTGAATTAGCTCGGCTCCCCTTACTATCTGTCGCAAAGAGTATAATGTTGTTTTCACCTTGAACAAAAGACTCCGCTGGTTGAGTGAGTGCGAAACTGCCACTATTAAGCGCAAAGCTAATGTCTCTTTTAGCCTCTCCATTTATAGAAATAAATAATTTGGCGATACTTGATTGAACTGTTTCAATCTTGCCTTCTATTAAGATGTTACTACTCAAAATTGCGCCAGGTGTTGGAGACAATACTGTGATTTGTGGTGGAACTTTTAATGTTAACTCAGATGTTGGCTCGGAAATTGCGCGATAAGCGCTTAAATCGCTTTCGTTTCCTGTTAAAGCAACATCTATGATGCATGCTTCAAGCCTGCTTTTTATGCTTACATACTTTTGGCACACTTCTTTAACCCGTTGATATTCCGCACTACCAATTTGTGCCTCTAACCTCGCTTGAGTTAACAATGTCCGTGGAAAGTTAAGGTCAACGAAGCTTTCAGGAGTCTCATCATTGAAGTAGTCGAACAAAGAGGATTCGGATGTTACACGCCAACTATTACCATAAATATCATAAAGTTGATTAAAGTTACCTTTGTCTTCAATTTGCTTGCCGTTAGCATCCGTTAAGTCATTGTCGACGTTGCCATCAAAGTATCCAAGTAATCCATTAACGCTGCCCGCACGAGAGTTTGGTAAAAGCACTTCTGTCTCGACAAACTCACCCCGTCTATACACCTTTAGTAATGAGGTGTCTGGCCAAGTTATTTCGTAATGACGATTATTTTGTTTAAAGATACTTGCTTGATTAGGAAGCTCACGAGCACCGTTATTCAATGTTTGTAATTGACCATCAATAAGCACGGCAAGGCCTTCATCATTTGGGTAAAAGGTGACTCTTATTCCTGCTACATTTGCGGCGACAGCGGCATTGAAAGACACATGTTGATTGCCAGGGACTGCGACATAACGGCCCTGAATCTCAAAAGAGTCGATATTGGACTTGGCTAAGATATACTCACCAACACCATTAAATCCATAGTTTAAGCCGTCAAACGTACGTAAATTTGGGTCTCCTGTGACACGAGCTTGTTTGCGCGGGTTGCCTAGGTTGTCGTCAATTGGGTTGCTATCATCTACGGGCTCACCACTGAGCAGAATTAATTGAACTGGTTGGTTGGTGTCCTCGGTAACGGTGATTGTAATGCGCTCTGGTTGAAAACCCGATTTAGAAGCGATGACATGATAATCACCAACCGCGAGTGGTGAAGAACTAAAGGCGCCACTGGTATCGGATGATAATTGTTGAGAAAGCCCAGTGCTAACGCTTGTTAGTGAAACATCAGCACCCGTTATGGGGCTGCCGTCAACATCGGAAATAGCACCTGTAAGCGTATTGAATTGAGTCTCAAATGGGCAAACTTCAGAGCTCCAAATTGGTCGATTAAAATCGTAAAGAGGAATATTTTTGTTTTTTTCTTCGTTGGTTAAGCCAAGAATATCTCCAACAAATCCATAATCTAAATTGGCATCAACACCTAAACCTAATGATAGCGCTAAGCTGCATTTGACTGTCTGTTGTGTATTGTTAAGTACTGCAGTTGCGATATATTCAGCATATGGCCCCATTGCTAATCCTGCTCCTGGGCCATCTAACTCTATTTTATTACCAAAAGGTAATGCGACAGATAACTCATAAGCAGAAAGCATAAACTGTAGTTCGGCTTCTACTTTTGCTGATGTTTCACCTGATAGTTGGTATTCAGGTCCAATTTGAGATATGACGGGTACAAAGCTGTTAACTGGGCTCAGTTTGTCGTTTTGATATTTGAATCCGGTTTTATACTCTCCTGAAGCACTAATACCCATTTTTAAATGGGCTTCACCTGCGACGCCCAAGTAAGCACCTAGTTGCGGATGTAGTTTAACGTTCAAAAACAAAGGTATTGGTCCAACAAACAGCTTTACGTTTTTGTTGACTATAGGGTTGAATACTTTGCTTTTGCTCAGACTGCCTTGATATTCATAGTCAGCATTAAGGTAGGTCTTAGTTAGATAATCTGCTTGAGCAATTGTAGAAAAGTGAGTTACTTCACCTCGAATAATTGAAAACTCTATCCCAATTGTAGCGCTTGAGTTCATCTCGAGTTCTACAACTGACGTGACCTCAGGGCTTAGTTTTTGCTGCAGTGTTCTTGAGAACGTTAAGATAGGAATATCTACACTTGACTGTACCGTATTACTAGCAGTTGAAACCGACTGATTAAGTGTTGCAGCTTGGTTCGTTATAACAAGGTCTAGTTTAACGTCAGCATCTGGAAAAGCTTTGTGTAATGGTGCATGGGAAGTAGTTAAAACATTACCATTAATATCAAGAACCTCACGCATAAACCCGGTATCATCATCAGCGGTGACACCGACTATAATATCACCGACTTGTATGTCGCTTAACGCACCTGCGGTGATTGTGAGTCTACCCATCTCCGGGGTAATTTCTACTCCCGATTGGCCATCAACGATGAAGGTCGTGTAACCGTCAACGCCTCTTGTTGCTGGCTTCAATTCGCTGCTCGGGTCTAATGTCGCGATGACTTCAGCATCTTCAAGCGGTTGCTCGTCATGATCACCTGTGTAGTCAACAAAATCTATTGCTTCAGCAACTGCCACATGGGCGCTTGCAGAGGTAGAGTAGCCTGATTTATCTGAGACTGTGACCGTAAACTCAAGGTTATCTCCAGTGTAGTCTTCAGGGATTTTTAGTGAAGCAAAGTCAGGTTTATCATTATCAATGTTAAGAACTATATCTGTTGATTCTTCCCATACGATGCTGTCAATTTCAACGGCACTCGATATATCCGCTTTTAATTGTGCCCACGATCCTTTCGCGATGCTCTGAGGTACTTGCAATTGAACCGTTATGTTGTTCAGGTTGTTTACGGTGACAACTACCTGATCAGTAGCACTTCCTCCCTCATCATCAATAACGGTTAATTCGAAGCTTAACTCCTCGTTTTCTGTGACATCTGGAGCCACGAATGAGGAAATTGCGTTGCTTTGGTCCGATAACAAAACAGGGGGGCCTGACAGTTGTTGCCATTGATAGCTTTTAATCACCCCATCGTTATCCGTGCCACTACCGCGTAACGTGACGGTTGCCTTTTCATCGACCGTTTGATGTTCTCCTGCTTGAGCAATCGGTAGGCTGTTTGTTGGCTTATCTATATCGTTATCTGAGTCCCCACCGCATGCGACTAAAGCGCCTGTTAACAACGTAATTAGGGTTGTGCGTAGAGGAATGCATTTATGCAGATCCATAACCATCCTTATGTATTTGAGCGAGAGCAAGTTGCTTTGAAAAATAAGAATGCGTGAAAAAGTCTGCATGAAACAGGGTCGAAATTTCCACCTTGTTCAGTATTGATTCATTGAATAAGTTATCTAGGTGTTAACAAAAATGAAGGGTTTATGGATATGGAACACGGCACTATATCACAACATTTTATTTCGACACCTAAATTCGGTGCTTGGAAATTGATTTTTACGCTATGCTCATTTTTTCTAGTGATGCAATTAGTTGGTTGTAATGCGATGCACACTGCGGTGAAAAAGCGAGATTTAAGAGTTGAAACTAAAATGAGCGACTCTATATTTCTTGACCCAGTCAGTCAAGACAAGCGTACAGTGTTTTTACAACTCAGAAATACATCGGATAAGCAGGATTTAGTCATCGCTAACGAGATACAAACTGCATTACTTTCAAAAGGCTACAAGGTTGTTAATGACCCAGATACAGCGCACTTTTGGATCCAAGCGAATATTCTCAAAGCCGGCAGAACGACCGCTGATGAAAATCGAGGAATTTTAGCCCAAGGCTATGGTGGGGCTGTAGCGGGTGCTATTGTTGGTGTTCAGTTTGGTAGTGGTCGAGGACAAGCAGCTGCAGGCTTGCTTGGTGCAGCTGCAGGCTTTGTTGCTGATGCAATGGTGGAAGACGTTTATTTTAATATTGTTACTGACTTACAGGTTTCTGAGCGCGCGAAATCTGGTGTTGAAGTACAAGAAGGAAATAGAGCTAAGCTAAAGCAAGGTAACTCAGGCTATAAATCGGTGACTTCAAACGAAGTGACTGACCGTAAAAAGTATCAAACACGGATCGTATCTACAGCGAATAAAGTAAATCTGGAATTCGTTGAGGCTCGACCTAGGCTAGTCCAAGGTTTAGTAAATTCTATTTCGGGCCTGTTGTAGCTAGGTGTTCGGTAATATTGAAAATATAGTACTAGGGTGGAAGTAACGTGCCAATACTATGTTTCCATTTATTTTTAACGGTTATAGCGAATAGCAGACACCCGTCATAATATAGATGCAAATTGTGATGGGGGTCTGTGTTAGTGCTCGATTGGCTTGTTATACAGCTTTTAACTCATGAGTCCAATCTTTCCATGAAATCGACTTGCCCGGTAATGCTATTTTTGAGAAAGGCCACACTGATTGAAGCCAATTTAAGACAGTCTGATAAAGTATTTTTTCTAACGCAATACTATCATCTCGAATCCACAAGTAGACTTCGCAGTCATAATTTAGTGATCGGCTTGGATCTATATAAACAGAGCCTAGGCATTTTTCCTTTGAATTGTTAAATATGGAATATGCAAAAGCATCCCTTGATTCAAATTCTTGTTTATGAATTTTTAAGCTTTCTATATTTTCTTCGAGGGTCATATTAACTTTAGGCCACTCAGTTTCAGGGCCAAATATTCCTTGTAGTCTTTTTTGACTGGACATTACTGCTTCAAAGTCTAACTCAGCAACTTCTTCTTCAAGCACTCTGAAGTGAAAATTTTCACTATCAAAGAACGTCGGAGGCTTAAACGATTCAGGAATAAATGGATTGGGCATACTCTGGGCTATCCGTAGTTGTATAACATTTTAGTATTTATGCGACACGCAGTTTGTGTTGCATAATCGCTGGTCGGACTGAGCCGCTACCTGCTCGGTGCGTCAGAGTTGGTGTCGTTTATGCTGTGGGCTTACTTAGAAAAAATAGGCTTTTTGGAGGCTTTAGCGCTCTTTGCTAGTTTGAACAGCTAATCTATTATTAATTAAGCTTTCCCTGCATCGCTCAG
>NZ_JAKEVK010000195.1:0-8596 GCF_022398435.1 Pseudoalteromonas sp. Isolate6
TTATTGCCTTTTACTTAATAACGTAAAGACAACAGAAATTTCGTGGGCTAATTAAAGCATGCACGATTGTTAATCGCAAGTGAGTACTAGGTTTTGCAGCTGTTCTCACTCTTAGTTCCGTGTTTTATCTGCTATGTGATAAGAATTTGTGTTTTAGCCCCGTAAATTTTCACCAGAACCCTTTATTTAGCGCAAACCATTTTATTTATCATTTTGCAACTAACACACCAAATATAGAATGAAGAGCCAATTATTACAGTCTCTCTAAGATAGAACGTCTGTTCATCTACCAACTATGGACACAACTGCCTGGCTCACCCCTTCTCAATATTTTTAGGCACGCTTCCGCCCTTAGGTTGCAGCTCCTAAATGCTGTTCTAATTTTTATTTGTTGTGCTTCGGGCCGCAAAGATATCTCAAGGTGATGTATCTACACTTAACTTAACGCACCCAAATAAAATGCTGTTCATTCATCAGCCATAGCTTTGATTAAACTTTTAAAGTAGCTTGTCGCTGTATTATCCAGCTAATTAATTATCTTTAGTAAAATCAAAGTTATTACAGAGCAAATCTAGCCTACAGGGGCCAAAACCACTCATCCTGAGCTGTTTTACTCTTTTGAGTAGAGAAGATTCAAATTTCAACTTAGATAACTTAACCGACAACACAGTACACCTTTAACGTTACAAATAAATAGGAATAAAGGATTAATTTTTCATTGTACCTTTTTAATTATGCCGTTATCAACAACTATTCTCGTATACTGATTAAGCAATTTAATTAATAAAATGCTTCGTAATTCTCCGTCAGGTTGTTGAAATATCGCGTGAATATCCTTATAGCAACCGTCTGTCAACTGAACCAGATCGCCTTCTTTCAAGTCGCATTGCACCTCAACATTGCAAGATTGCATGAGCTTATTAACTAGTTCATCTGGTACTATTTGTAGATCCATTCCATATCGAATGAAATTAGCAACACCTCGAGTGTTTTTTACCGCAGAAAAGTGAGAAGAATGTGGATCAAGACGAACAAATAAATACCGTGGAAAAAGAGGTTGTGTTATCGCTTTCGCACTTGAGTTTTTTTGTTTTATGAAAGTCGGGAAGCAAGATACGATCCCTTGACTTTGAAGATTTGACTGAACTCTGAATTCCTGTTTCGGTTTACAATAAAGTAGATACCAACGTTCCATGCAATAATCCATTATTAATTTTTTTGGTAGCCAAACTAATTATCGGAATTATACTTGAATAGATGCTTGTGTCTAGGGCGTTTCAATAATCATGTAATTACCATCACCAATTAAAAATAATTACACTTATGACAATAAAGCTCTAAACTTATATTATGCTTGAGCCTCATATACTGACATAGGGTCAGTTTATCTTTCCTCTTTGTTTCGCAGCAGTTTGATTGCCATTCATACAAAGCAGGGCTTGCGTGGCATTGATATTCAATGTCTCAGGTGAACAGCTTTATGCTCTTGTAAAGACCCTTACCTCACATCCATGTGGGGTAACACAGAAAAATGCCAATAAAGCACTCTTCTTCGGGTTCAGCTAACTGCATTTTGTTCATTATGGCTCAGCGTTTGTTCAGGTTACTATGTTACGAACTGGTCTCACTAAAAATATGCTTATCGCTTACGATAATGTTTTCCTGAGAAAAGCGCTTTAAATAAAGGAGCTAAATCAAAGGTTGGCTGACCATGAAACAAACGTTTAGCCAAAGTATCGCTGCATACTTTGGTAAGTATTATCAATTGCTTAACTAATGGTGTGTAGTAACGCAGTGTAAGACCCAAATCATAACTTCGCTCAAGTCTTCTAAAAGCAATGACCTCAGCACTTTCTTTTTGATGTCGTGACAATGAATGTTCAAATCCAGGGATTATCACAATTGCTTCAGAGAGTTTCGCTAAGAATACCCGAAAACAGAATGTTGTATCTACCCCATATAAATAAAAGCGCTCATCAAACACACTTCCAAATAAAGCTTCTAACTTATTTGCAATGTCTTTTCCAACAATAAGACCACTTCCAATTGTAATCACTTTGTCTTGTTGCCCTATTTGAGCACTTGGATTTGCCGGCCGACCATTAATAACAGGGTTAACAATCTGCCCCGATGATTTAATCAATGGCATGGCTATCCGATCAGAGACTGCTTGCGCTGAAGCATCAATGTAACCTTCATTAAGCTGCGAATCATCATCTAAGAAAATATATTTTTCACTCGTTGTTTCGCGAATAAACCGATTGTAAATCGCAGCCAATGAGTGATTTTCAATAGTTTCTTCAATTACAACTTCATAACCAACCTGTTGAAATTGAGACACATCTTTAAATTTCAATGCCTTAGGTCCATTATTCCAAATAACTAGTCTAGCATTTTTATATTTAATCTTAGATCGTAGCAGTGAGTTTAATGTGTCACTTTCGCTTATCTCTTTGTTATATAACAAGACCAAAATGGCAGTATCAAATTCTAGACTCACCTCACTTTTCCTTGATGATATCTAAGATTTTATTGTTATTTTCAATAATAGCTTGATTAATTCTGTTCCTATTTTCTTTTAGCTTCTCTAAACATTCGTTATCGACATGGTCAAGAATCTTTGCAGCATTCCTCATGTCTAAGCACTTATTGAATGGAGCTAGGCTCCAATCTTTAAGGAAACTATCTAATTTAGGGATCTGTGGATTTAAACCGACATGAGGCTTTGCATAAGCCATTGCAGTAATCACTCCGTGTAAGCTTGTCCCGATGAAGAGCGAGGACTGTTTAATCACATACATAATTTCCCATACATTCAGTGGGTAAAGTAATTCGTGTTGATAGTCCAAAATTGCACTGAGTTTTACTAAATACTCATTGTCGTCATGACCCGAAGCATAACCAATTGGTAATAAGATAATTTTTTTACTATTTTTTTGCGCTATGCTCTTGAGATTCTCAACTACACTTTCTATCGAGTTTCCAACTTTTGTAGGTGCGGCTTGAAATACAATATAGTCTTCACTACATGCTAGCCTTACTTTTTCTGATACGTGCTCGGCAAAGGTATCATCGTCAACTAAATCTGACATCAAAAATGCTGAGTCTGGCGCCAATCCTGTCTCAGAAGTTAGTTCCTGTACCTGAGCTTGTGTCCGGGTATCTCGTACCGATACATAAGATGCTTTATTGAGACGATCGACCACCGTTTTTTTATCTTTTGGTCTCAACCACTGAATACCACCACCAACAGTGTTATAAATAACCTTTACAGAAGCGTCAAAGCTTGCAGGATCGACGATAAATGGATATTCCCATTTAGCTGAATAAAACCAATCAGAATAGAGTGAAAAGTATCTTCTGGTCGCCTTTTTTACGAGCGTTAGAAACTTATTAAAAAGTGCGCTTTTTTGCATGTGAAGATACAAAGTTGCATTCGTTGCGCAAAGCACTTCACCACCTATTACGATTACCGCAGATCCATCGTTGAGAAGCGTCGTATAGTTATTAATTGATTCGCTAGGTAAGCATTTGTAGTTGGTTAAATCAGCTTTGCTAACTGCTGCATATTCAAGCTGGAACTCCTCAAGCACCTCTGGTCTATATTTTTTTATGAATCTTTCAAAGAGAATCGGCATAAGGTTATCGCCGTAGTTGTAACGATCAAATGCCCCAAGTAAAACTATTTTTTTCACACACAACCCTAACACGATTTGTATTTACTATGGCGCTTTGCTTTTAGTAAAACGCCACCAATGATAACTAATTGAGGTATGATACCTGCAATTGAGAAAAGTGCCACTGCGGTAACGTCACTACCCAATGCACCACCAAGATAAAAAGCGGATAAAACTAATCCTGTATTAAATATGCTGTTGACTAATAGTACCTTTTCAAACTTCAGCACTGCGACTGCTGCAACACAAGGTCGGTTGATAAAGTTGAAAAAGAGCCACACACTAAACCACTGAGCATATACTCCTGCCTGATGCCACTCTGAGCCAAAAACAGTACTAAATAACCAAGGGGCAAATAAAATTAAAACTATCATTGGAATGACTCCAATGAGTACAAGGACTAGCGTGGACTTTAAAAGAAGTCCAAAGATAGGGATACCAGAGGCAAAACGCTCACTAATATTTGGATACAAAACATCACTTACAGACTTAGCAATTAGGTTCAGTGGCATCGTCAAAATACTACGACACAAAGTAAAGAAGCCTGCAGCTGGTGCCCCAAATAGAGACGCTAGCAAAATAATTGGCAGAGACTGATTAAGCCCAGCTAACAGCCGTTGTGGGGTGCGGTATTTAAAAAAGTCTTTAAACTTATATGCAAGAGCGCGACTGTAATGTGTATGACTCATTTTGAAGGGTGTTTCAATAATGCTTCTTCGAAAAACATAAAAATAAGTAATGACGCTGACAGCTGTTACAAACGTTGTAATTGCAATAAGGGTAATTGGGGAATTCAAAGTACTGCCAAGTCCCAGCTTTAACCCATTACTTAGCAAAGACTGAAACAGTAAAACCTTTGAATTTAAAGAAAAGTACTTTTTCCTGAGTGCCAAGTATGTGAACACTTCTAGTGCAGCTAGCAGCAGTACATATACAGAAATTATGACTTCTATTGCATTGAGTTCGCTTAACGAAAAGTACCCAAGTAAAATATCATTACTACTATACAGAACAATAAAAATGACTAACGACCAACCTAGTGCAAAAACCAAAGACAATATCGCTAATCGTATCGCTGTACTTTCTTTTTTGGGCAGAATTACCGCCATTGAATAGCTAAAGGTCATTAACGGCAATAACATTGTCGCCAATGCAGTAAAACTTCCCAGTAGTCCAAATAATTCAGGACCATATAAACGTGTGATAATTGGGGAACAAAGAATTGTTATTAGCTGAGCGCCAGCAGTACCAGTTGCAACAACGAATACACCTTTGACTAGCTTGTTCTCAAATAAGCTTGATATTTTCATATATGAGTTTTCTACACCGAGTGAGTGTACTTTTATAAAGTAGAGTGTGAATTTTTACACAGTAGTCAGCTTCCTAATACTCATTTAGCACGATTAGGTTGAATCCAATCCCAGCAACTAGACAGGGAGTAACTTCAACCAGACTTAAAACTAATTGATTAACTAATCCTCAGCTGATATTTAAAGTGAAATAGGCCTTGGTTTTAGTATTGAAACTCTTTGAGCGAGATCCCCTCTTTATCCTTTTCCGAAAGGAGAGGTTGACCTTTGAAAGGCCATTTAATCGCGAGCTCCTTATCATCCCAAGCAATAGTGACTTCTGACTGAGGGTGGTAATAATCGGTACACTTATAGACAAACTCTGCATGTTCACTTACAACATAAAAACCATGCCCAAACCCTTCAGGCACCCATAACTGGCGTTTATTATCAGCAGATAGAAACTCCCCTACCCATTGGCCATATGTCGGCGAACCTTTGCGTAAATCAACTGCAACATCAAAGACCTCTCCAGATACAACTCTCACCAGTTTTCCTTGAGTATGTTCTTTTTGTAGATGAAGTCCACGTAAAATACCTTTGCTAGACTTGGAATGATTGTCTTGGACAAATTCAGTTTTTTGATGAGTCACCAGAGCTTCAAACCTCTGTTGATTCCATGTTTCCATGAAAAAACCTCTACTATCTTCAAAAACGCGAGGTTCTATAATTTTGACAGCGGGTATATTTGTATCTATTACGTTCATCTATTTATATCTGCCTATTGGTATTTTTCTATCTGTTGTAATTGCAGTCGCCAATCGCTTTGAGATATTGCAAATTGTTCAAATATTTTTTGACAATTTAATTTAGAATTAGCCGGTCTTGAGGCCAATGTTGGGTATTCTTCTGTTGTAAGCTGGGTAAGTGTGATCGGAGTGGATATGATTCCGCGCTCTAGCGCCCTTTGGAAAATCACCTGAGCAAACTCATGCCAGCTTACATAGGGAAAACCAGAAAAATGATAGACTCCAAACTTAGCTTTTCTATTATAAATAGAGTGAGCCACTGACAACAAAGCATGAGCTATGTCTCCTGCGTAAGTCGGACCACCAAATTGGTCAGCAACGATACCCAATGATTTTTTAGACTGTGCTAACCTCAGCATTGTCTTTACAAAGTTATTGCCATATTCACTAAAAACCCATGCAGTACGAAGAATTATATGGCGCTCGCAAGACTCTCTTACTTGCTGTTCTCCTGCTTGCTTGCTTCGCCCATAAACATTTTGCGGGCTCTCAGTATCGAGTTCAGTATATAACCCCGAACTGTCTCCAGCGAATACATAATCTGTTGATATATGCAGAATCGCCGCATCGTGCTCATCAGCTGCAATGGCCAAATTTCTAGCCCCGTCTCGATTAACCAAGAACGCAGCCTCAATCTCATTTTCAGCATTGTCCACTGCTGTATACGCAGCAGCATTAATAATAACATCTGGTTTAAAACTAGAAACACACTTTGAAACTTGACTTATATCTGTTATATCAAGCTCTTCTCTACCCAGCGCTAAAAAAGTAACTTCTTCTTGTTGTTCAAGTATTGATACAAGGCTTTGCCCTACCTGACCATTTTTCCCTGCGACGAGTATTTTCATTACTTACCCTTTAGATACCAACCGATTCAAATACTGGCCATACTCATTCTTGAGCATTGGCTTTGCTATTTCTAGAATTTCATCTGAACTTAGCCAACCATTTCGCCAAGCAATTTCCTCTAAGCATGCGACTTTCAAACCTTGCACGTTTTCAATTGTTTGGACAAAAGAAGAGGCTTCGTGCAAACTTTCATGGGTTCCAGTATCCAGCCAAGCGAACCCTCTTCCGAGCAGTTCAACATTTAAACTGCCATCTTGTAAGTACATATCATTAATTGATGTTATCTCAAGCTCACCACGCTCAGATGGCGTTACCTGTTTGGCAAACTCAACTACTCGATTATCATAGAAATATAAACCAGTTACGGCATAATTGGATTTTGGAGTAACTGGTTTTTCTTCAATCGAAATTGCTCTCATCTGCTCATCGAATTCAACCACTCCGAAGCGTTCAGGATCTTTTACTTGATAACCAAAAACTGTAGCTCCTTCGCGCTTAGTTGCTGCTTTCAAAGCATTGCTAAACGATTGGCCATAGAAAATATTATCTCCAAGCACTAAGCAAACACTTTCATCACCTATGAACTCTTCACCAATAACAAATGCCTGCGCAAGGCCATCTGGTGACTCCTGTACCGCATAACTTAAGTTAATGCCAAAGTCACTACCATTCCCTAGCAAACGTTTAAAACCTTCATTGTCCTCTGGAGTTGTAATTATCAAAATATCCCTAATTCCAGCCAACATAAGAGTTGATAAAGGGTAATAAATCATTGGCTTATCGTAAACTGGCAGCAATTGCTTTGAAACGCCTCGTGTTAGTGGATATAGTCGTGTACCCGACCCTCCGGCCAAAATTATTCCTCTCATTATATCCTCAACTTACAAATTCTAAATTTCGCCTAACCGCGATCTATTATATGAACCATCCTGAACATTCCGACACCACTTTTGATTAGCTAAATACCACTGGACGGTCTTTCTTAATCCAGATTCAAATGTCTCTTTTGGTGTCCAATTCAGTTCAATCTGCATTTTGGTAGAATCAATTGCATAGCGACGATCATGGCCTGGACGGTCATTTACAAAGGTGATTTGCTCCGCATACTTTGAGTCTTTTGGCACTAGTTCATCTAACAATTTACAGATACTTTCAACCACATCAATGTTCTGCTTCTCGTTGTGCCCGCCAATATTATAGGTTTCTCCAACTCTGCCCTCTGTAACAACGGTATACAAAGCTTCAGCGTGATCTTCAACATATAACCAATCTCTAATTTGGTCTCCTTTGCCATAAACTGGTAATGGCTGCCCTTCGAGCGCATTCAGAATAACAAGTGGGATTAACTTTTCAGGAAAGTGAAAAGGGCCGTAGTTGTTTGAGCAGTTTGTAACTATCGTTGGTAATCCATATGTGCGCAACCACGCCCTAACCAAATGGTCACTAGAAGCTTTACTTGCTGAGTATGGGCTGCTTGGAGCATAAGCCGTTTGCTCAGTAAATAGCGGCAATTTAGCAGCTTGTTCAAATTGGTCTGGGTGAGGTAGATCTCCATAAACTTCATCTGTTGAGATGTGATGAAACCTGAACTTAGCTTTTCGGTCTTCACCTAGCGAATTCCAATATACCCTTGAAGCCTCTAATAGATTATAAGTGCCTACAATATTAGTTTGAATAAACTCAGCAGGTCCGGTAATAGAGCGGTCCACATGACTTTCTGCCGCTAAATGCATTACTGCATCAGGTTGATGTTGTTTAAATACTCTATCTAGTTCAGCGCGATCACAAATATCCACCAACTCAAAGTCATAGCGCTCATCTTTCTCGACATTCTCAATTGACTCTAAGTTGCCCGCATAAGTTAATTTATCCAGATTTACAACCGAGTCACTGGTTTTATTAATAATATGGCGAACAACAGCAGAGCCGATAAATCCTGCACCACCTGTAACTAGAATCTTCAAAATATACC
>NZ_JAKEVK010000196.1:0-8557 GCF_022398435.1 Pseudoalteromonas sp. Isolate6
ACCGAAACCACCACTTAAGGCCTTAGAGTTATAATATTTATCTAATGACATCAAAAAGCTATCGATCCCATTATTTAAACAAACCTTATGTTCGAATGATGGATCCTTATTCTTCTCGATTATTCTAAATACCTCAAACGCATCATTAGAAACAAAACCATAATGATTTGATAAAGCGGAAAAAAAATAAGCAAACTTAATAAGTTCTAGTTCTCGATAGATAGATTCATTAACAGTTGGGGAGAACATATCACCTGTCGAAAACCCATCAACTTCAATCAGCGTCCCATTAATATCGCCAAATACTTTTTGTTCAATTAACGATTCTGAGTTATCCCATTTAGAAGCTTTCAAAAGCCTGAACTGACCTAAATTAATGTCATCCTCCAAATGAAGGTTTGGCAAATAATACGCTATTCTTCTCATTTGATTATTCCTATATTTACCAATGTCTCGTGTAAGCTAACAATTTAATATCGAGCGATTGGGTCGTTTTTCTACAGCAATCTGTCTCATTTTTGTCCCATGACTATTGATAGCAAATTTAGGAAGTACTTACCAGCATTGAAGTTACGTTACATTGATCTAAATGTGAACACGACAAAAACGACTCACAAGGTCGTTTTCCTGACTATGGAAGAAATTCAATAGTTATGGATGTATATACAGAGGTTTAGGTGAAAGGATGAACGTCAGCTCTTCGCTCAAAGCCACCCTTAGTGCATTTACGTTAACTCACAATGGGACAGAAGTGTGTTTTGGGTTTTAACAACAAGAGTCAGTACCGCTTACACTGACTCGATATTGAGGTAGAGTTACTTGCTCGAGGATTTACTCGGCTTTAGGCCTGGAGTGTTTCCAGGAGTTTTTTTGTTGTCACGTCGACGTTGATCTGGCTTGCCTGTTGATTTGGCAATTGGTTTTGGTCCTGGTTTCAAACCCATGATTTGATCCTTTTATTTAACGAGGTTATTCCTCGTTGTGTGATCTTTGAGCAGTATTGATGGTTTTCAAGGTGTGTATGAAAAACAATCAAAAAATATCCTCTAAGTTCTCTGCTGGTAACTCACGTTTTGACGAACCACTTAAAATGTATGGTGACCAGTTGGAGGCACAAGATGGATAGGATTACCTCGGGTTCGCGACTGCTGAGTGTTGAAGAGATACAAGAGCTTCGTCGTGATATGGCAGAATCCTCAGCTTGGGCTAAAGCTGAACTAAAACGCTGACGAGCAATAAAAAATCAAAAAGTTCTGCGCATGGTATAGGTGATGGTATCGAGAACAGCTAGCTTTCTAACTAGCTGCTATGTCGATATATTTTCTTCTGTTGATCTTCGAGTGGGAATAATGACTCTAAAATGAGTTAGCACCCCGCTTAAGAAAAGGGCGAATATGATAAACATTGGCCTTTTTGCCTATTTTAGAAGCAGTTGAATCAAAAAAGTGATTTTTTCACTTTACCTTTCAAAAAAGCGCTTTATAATGCGTCGACATTGCAGGGGCGTAGTTCCAATTGGTAGAACAGCGGTCTCCAAAACCGATGGTTGCGGGTTCGAGTCCTGCCGCCCCTGCCACTTCTTATTTTGCACTTCGCATTTTTTCAAAGTAAACTCCCTAAAAAATTAAACTGCTTAGCTATGAATCCGATTTACGCAAATATTCTCGATATTGTACCGCTAAAGCTAAATTCTACATTTGCACATCTTGACCCTAACGCTGTTGTTGCTACTGGTGTGAATGAGCTTCAGCAGGTCGTTTTACCAGCTGTTTTGTTGCAGGACTTTGAATTGGCAATGGGTAGAAAAATTGAGGTTGTCATGGGCAACACGATTGCACTTGAGAATAATCAGTTAAGTTTGCCGTGTGCACAACTAAGTACAACTCAAAAGCGTGAGTTGTGGCAATTAATCTGGAGTCAGCAAGATGCAAGTTAAGCAAGGTGGTTTACTGCAGTTTCCACTTAATGAGATTATGCAAGTAGAACAAGCCTGTCATGCTTTTCCTTGGAGTGAAAAAACCATGCAGTCTTGCCTTCACGGTCGTTACTTTAACACGGCTATTGTCGATGGTAATACGCTGGTGGGCTTCTACGTTGCAGAGCGTGCGGGCCCAGACTTAACCTTGATGGATCTTTGTATTCGTCCTAACTACCAAGGGAAGGGCTACGCGAAGCCATTAATGGAAGATTTATTAGCGCAAGCGGAGACCTTGCAGGCAGAAAATATCTTCCTTGAAGTAAGAGCGTCAAACACTGCAGCAATCGCGTTATATCATCGCTATGGCTTTGTCGAAATGGGCTTGAGAAAAAACTATTACCCGAGCGCGAGTGGTCGTGAAGACGCCATGCTCATGGCTTTACCATTAGCCTAAGTGACTATTATCCGTTGGCTGGTCTATTGATAGTGTATAGCGCATAGCCTCAGTGAGCTTAAGCAAATAGTAATGGCGGTTACTGTTTTGTGTTTTTTGCAAACTTGTTTCTAGTTCTCCTGCGGCTTCATGAATACTCATAAAGCCAAAGCAACCTGCGCTGCCTTTGATGCTATGTGCCAGCGATCTTAAAGATTCCCACTCCTGTGCTTCATAGAGCTTTTGTAATTCATCAAGCTGAGATGGCAACTTTTCAACGTAATTTCGGCTAATCTGCAAGAACTTTTCGGTTTGTAGCAAAGCATCCCAAGAAGATGATTTATTATTTTGAATTTCAAGATACTGAAGTAGTAATTTGCCCAATAGCTCTTTATCTATAGGCTTGCCGAGTGTTGCATCACATCCGGATTTAATATGGTTGTCTATATCATGTTTCATCACGTTTGCGGTAAGTGCGATGATTGGTCCATCATACGCTGCATGTCTAAGCATTTGTGTTGCTTCTTCGCCACCCATGACGGGCATTTGCATATCCATTAGGATCAGCTGATAGTCTTCAACCAGCGCCATTTCAACGGCTTCAGCACCGTTATTAGCAATATCAGGAACTATGCCCCAGTTAGACAGTAGCAGCGTAATAAGCTCTTGGTTGTCAGGGTTATCCTCAGCGACTAATACTTTGGCATCGAACTCTTTCACTGCAGCGACCGCTGTTTTATCTTCTTCAGGCTGCTTTCTTCGTTCCAGCGCATTAAGCCAAGTAAATGTGCGGTCACGGAAGTTACCTGAAACTTCAATCGAAAATAAGCTGCCAGCACCCGGTTGGCTTTGAACATGAACATCACCACCAAGCAACTGAGCTAAGTTTTTAGAAATACAAAGGCCAAGCCCCGTGCCCCCGAAACGTCGAGTCGTGGTTGTATCTGCCTGCTCAAAAGGTTTAAAAGCACGTTGTAGCTCACTTTGTGACATGCCAATACCAGTATCTTTAATACTAAAGATAAACATCTCCGATTCTGGCTTAAATTCTACTTTGAGGTGAACGCCACCGTACTCGGTAAACTTCACCGCATTTGTCGCGATATTAAGCAATATTTGCTTTAAACGGGTAATATCTGTGTAGAGTTTGTTGGGTAACGGTAGGACAAACTCGGTGGAAAAGTTAAGTAGCTTCTCATTGGTCATTGGCTCAATGATGGATTCAACATCATTGATGAGCGGCATAAGTATGACTTCTGACTCTTCAACATCTAGTTTTTCAGCTTCAATTTTCGAGAGGTCTAAGATGTTATTAATTAGCTCTAGAAGATGTTTAGAGTTCCTTAAAATGGTGTCTAGATGCTGGTTCGCAGTTATTGAGTCTGGATGCTGTATCAGTTGTTCAGTAAAGCCCATAATTGCGGTGAGAGGGGTACGGATTTCATGACTCATATTGGCTAAAAATCGGCTCTTAAGTTGGTTAGCCTGCTCGGCTTCAACGATAGCCACTTCAAGTTTTCTATTGGTCTTCTCAAGCTCTTTGGTTCTATCTTCCACTTTTTCTTCTAAGTGTTCTTTATAATCTTCAAGTTCCCTCTGGAAGTTACGAATTTGCCCTATCATATGGTTAAAATCTTTAAACAATATCCCAACTTCGTCAGTATTGTGTTCTGGCAGCGCGACCATTAAGTCGCCATCACCGACTCGTTGGCTGGCTTCACCAAGTAATTCAATAGGATTAAGAAGAAGATTACGTACAACAATAAAGATTAAAATTGGCAAGGTAACAATAGACAAAATAACGATCAACGCGGTGATTAAACTGATTGTTTTGCCAGCCTGATAAAGTAGAGATTTTGGAATAGTAGAAATGTAAAAGTACCCGCCACTCAGTTGCGCGCTATAGGTCATTCTTTCTATATTATCTATGCTACTTATCTTCATTGCATCTAACTGTCCTAATTCAGCAATCGCGCTAATAGCTTCAACTTCACTGGCACTTAAAAAGTGGCCAATAAGGTTGTTATCTGAACTAAAGAGTACCTCACCATCAATGCTCATCAACAGGTTGAGTGTGTTGTCATAGGGCGCTTCGAGAATGCTGGTGCTAAGTAAAGAGGGAGAAACCTGAACGACAATGTAACCTTGCTGTTTGGGTTGTTTTAGCTCGTAGTCAACGCTATAAACCTGCTGGACAAAATAGAGTTGTGTCCCTGAGCTGGATGCAACCATAAATTGATGTTGTCGGAGGTTACTCTGCATTATTTGATTCGCAAAAGGGTACAAGTTTGGCGCTTCTCCTAAATTACTGGAGTAAAAGGCTGAGCTGCCACCTTTGGGGGATAACAGGTTAATACTAATAATATCTGGGTAGGCTTCACTATAGCTTGCAAATACATCCATTAACGCACCCAAGCGCCTGGTCTTTTCTAGCCTTTCAAGATTAGCTGAATTGAGAAAGTCACTGAGTACAGGAGAGGTAGAAAGTAGCTTAGTTGTAGATTGATAGATTTCAATGTAATTGAACATCTTTTGCTGTTGTTGCTCTACAAAGCGGCTGACAATAAGCTTTGCTTGTTTTTGTGTTGAACTTGTTACATTAGTAAGTGTGAATCCGCCAAGAAACAGCAAGGGAAGTATCACAAGTGGTGTGATATACCATAGGAGTCGAATACTTAACTTACTTGTTTTCATGGGTGACTAGCTACCTTGCTACACGAAATTCAGGTTACAAAAACATAGGCCAGATTATTATCAAAATTGAATTAATTCTCAAACCAATTAGAAAGGTGAAATACCTTCGATTCGCATTGCAAAACCCTTCATTTAGAATAGCCAAACAGTAAAGTTTTAGGCTTTTCCTATATAGATTTAGGTTTCTTAGCGGTAGCAAGACGCGAGAGCGGTGCTACTAAAGCTATTTCCCTGCTTCAAATAGCTCATTTACTTAATGCAACTGGTATTAAATCATAAGCACGAAGAAGTGAATACTCAAGTTTGCTCAATTGCGCTGAAAATACGATAAAAGGGGTAAAAATAAAAGCCTCCGGCTGGAGGCTTTAGGAACATTATGCTAAATAGGCTTAGAAGTTATACTTCAGACCCAAAGAGAATCTGCGTCCATTTACGTCATAAAATTCGCCAGAGTCAAACGTCTCAGGCGTACGAGGTGGCTCTTTATCAAATAGGTTGCTAACGCCTAAACGAAGTTGTAGGTCTTCTAGCACATAAGACTTATACATAAAATCTACCGTGGTATAAGAAGGCACTTCGTTAAAGTTGTTGGCTTCAATTGTCCAACCTTTGTCATCAACAGTGCTGTGACGATAGTTCACGGTTAGCGCGTAAACTGACTCATCTTGCGAATATACTGCAGTGAAACGACCTTTCCAACGTGGAGAGTCGTCAGTAAGTCCTGTGAAACTACGCAGGTCGTTGGCTAAGCCAGTTGAGTTTTGAGTATCTTTTGCAATGTACGTTGCAGCTAATTTCAGCGCCATTTCGCCATTCATCGCGTCGAATCGGTATGCTGATTCAAAGTCGTAACCTTTTTTAACGATTTGTGCTGAGTTAATTGGGCGCTGATAGAAGTGTTCGATATCACCGTTTTCACCACGTATTACGTTTTTACAAAATAGGTTGTCAAGTGACTCGCTTTCGTAGCAGTTTTCTACAGTATTTTTACGATCAAAATATTGAATTGCTCCATCTATTTCAAATGACCAGTAGTCGACTGTAAAGTCAAGGCCTTCAATAAATTCAGGAGTATAGATAAGACCAACTGTTAAGTCGTTAGAAACTTCGTTCTTAAGCTCAGTGTTACCAACAATTGAACCCTCTAGACTACCACCAGCCAGCCACTCTGAAGATGGCATCCAACCTTCAGGTAAACCAGCTGCTTGACAGTTTTTAATGATATTTTTCTTATACTCGTAGCTATCGCTTAGCTTTTTGATACTGTCTGCACGACAAATATCAGCACGGCCAGAACTGAACTGAGTTGATGCAGGTGCAAACAGATCGCCTAAACTTGGTGCTCTAACAGATTTTGAGCGGTTTACACGTAATCTTAGTTCTTCTGTTACGCCCCAGTTTAGTGCAAGTTTCCATGCATCATCTTCGCCTGTTACAGAGTAATCCATGTAACGATAAGCGCCTTCGAAGGTCAAATCTAACGCAAGGAACTCGTCAACAAGAATTGGAACAGAAAGCTCCATCGACAGTTCATCGACTTCAATTTCACCATGCATAGGCAAGCTTGAGTTACCGAAGATCAGGCCTTTTGCCATGTTCTCAGATGGTGTCTTTTCAGCCACTTCACGGCGATGTTCAGCTGTGAATGCTGCGCTTACATATCCTGCTGGTAGTTCGAATAGTACACCGTCAACGGTTGCTGCAAAAACAGCTTGGTCATGTCTTGCAAAACGAGTGGCAACGGTTGAAATATAACCCATTTGCTCTGCGGTTGCCGAAGTCGCCCCCATCGGATTAAACGGTACACAGCCATCGATTTGACCAATGATGTCACCTTCGCTGTTACGCTTAGCACATACCGTTTGACCATTGATCACTGTTGCATCAACCGCGCTTAGTAGGTTTTGCTCAAGCACTTCGCCTGTCCATGTAGTATCTTGCTCTACGCGGCCAAACTGGAAGTAAGTGCTGTAACCCCAGTCATCATTAATGATGCCTTCAAGACCAATAGATGAACGGAATACTTCGCGCTCCTGCTCGTAATTACGGTCACCCCAAAGGTTTGAGTTTGCTTGATATAATGTAACGCTATCAATACCCTCCACCAAGTTACCGTCTTTATCTGTGTAGGTAACATCATCCATGATTTTGCCCATTTCGTCACTGACAAACGCATTATCACGGTGAATTTTATAAGCGAAGAACGCAGGGCCACTTTGAGTTGTTGACTCTGTTTTTGACCAAGTAGCGTCGAAGGTTAATGCGTGATCATCATTGATCTCGTATGTACCGTAGGTAGAAGCAATAACACGCTCTAGCGGGGTTCTGAAATAGCTTTTTGCGCCTTGCGTGAATACACCGTCACCCATGTTATATTCGTCATGGAAGTAGCGACCTGCAGCAAGCTCTGAAATTTTAGGGTTTGGATCAGGGATTAAACCTAGACCATAGTTAAATGGCTGCAACGAGCCATCTTCTTGGAAGGCAAAGTGGTCATTTAAATACACATCGCGGGTCTTATCTGCACCAGGAGCGATAGCAAAGAAGTCACCTTTTTCAGAGTAGCGAGCAAGGGCAGTTTGACCGTTTAGTGCGATATTACCTGGAATACCGTCTTTACTTCCTGTATCAGCTGGGTTAGCAATAGAGCGCATTGAATTTCTGTAGAAATCGCGGTCTAATTTTGCGTAACTTTCGTTCTTTGTGTAGTTCAACGATGCAATGAACGATAGCTTATCTAGTTCTTGGCCACCGGTAATTGAGAATGTGTGGTCTTCCCCGCCTTTTTGCTCAGGCTTTACAGTCGAGATATCAACTTCTATGCCATCGAATGACTTTTTAGTGATGATGTTTACAACACCAGCAACAGCGTCGGCACCATATACCGCCGCTGCACCACCAGTTGCAATTTCAACGCGCTCAATAATGCTAGTAGGAATGTTGTTTAAATCTACGGCTGTATCACCAACGGAACCTGGCACAAAGCGACGACCGTTAACTAGTACTAATGTACGCTCAGAACCTAAACCACGTAGGTCAGTAGTATTCAAGCCCGAAGCATAAATAAAGCTAGTTGTGTTTTCTGGAGATAAACCAACTGTTGCTTGAGGCATTTCAGCTAAAAGGTCGTTTACGTTTGTAATACCTTGGTTTTCAAGCTCTACGCCACCGATTACGGTAACAGGAGTAGGAGACGTTAGGTTAAAGCGCTTGATACGAGAACCAGTAACTTGAATACGTTCAACTGATTTGGTTTCCGTCTGTTCATTAGCAACAGCTACCGAACTACTTACCGCTCCGGCGATTAGCGCCATTTGGATGCTGGCAGTAACTAGATTTAACTTCTTCAACATTTTGACCCTTATTTACTTTGTTTATAGCGATAGCCCTGTTCATTCTCAAAACAGGCGTTCCGCAATATAGGTGCTGAGTTTTTACCATAAACAATTGTTAAATATGGATTTTGTGATGATGTTGAAGGTGTGTATAGAACGTTTAATCTGTGATTTTAG
>NZ_JAKEVK010000197.1:0-8450 GCF_022398435.1 Pseudoalteromonas sp. Isolate6
AAAGTAAACTTACCTCAAAAGAAAATTAAGGACATCAACATGATCACCACATCGTGCCACTGCGCTCAGATCCACTATCGTATTTTCACTACAACAACAGTCAACGAAATATGCACTGGTGTGCAGTTTATTCAGGCTCACGGTCTTATCGAAAACCCTTGTAAATCTCTCGAACGATTTGTGGTGCCGCATTCGAAAGATCAAACCATCCAAGAGCATGGTTTTTGCAAACACTGCGGTGCTTCTATCTACATTATGGATGACAAAGGCAACATTTCGTATGCACTTAATCACCTTATGTCGTTTCAGACTGATTATTCAGGCGCGCTGAATTTTGGCCTATAAAAGATAGCTTCTTCGCTTTATCAGGCTTAACCGACAATTAATCGCAAACATTGGTTTTTATTCTAGTGACAAGTAGAATGCCTAAAAACTTCATCTTGAAGTTACAACAAGTGAATGAAAATTTAGGATAAATAATGAAACTACTTAAGTCTGCTTTGGCTTTAGCAATGGGCTTCACCAGTGCTGCGAGCCTCGCAAGCGATACCATCACCATTGAAGACATCCCAAAGATCCAATCGGTAAGCTCAACGTCGGTGAGTCCTGACGGCGAACTCGTTGCTTTTACCCGCTCGGTACCACGTGAGCTTTACATTGACCAAAATGGTTCCAATTACAGTGAACTTTATGTGGTTGACGACGAAGGTGTAGAGCGCCCATTTATCACAGGCAAAGTGAGTATCTCAAGCATCTCTTGGTCATCCGACGGTCAATTTATTTATTTCCTTACCAAGAAAAAAGAAGACAAGCAACGCGCTCTTTATCGCATCGCGGTAAACGGTGGGGAAGCACAGAAAGTGCTTTCACTAAAAGGAACTGGGATCTCGGCTTATAGCCTAAGCCCTGACGGTAAACAGGTTGCAATCCTTGCAATGCCAGCTGCTGATAAGTCAGAAAAAGAGCTGAAAAAGCTTGGCTTTATGGCTGAAGTGTATGAACTGGGTTTAAAAAACAAACAGCTTCATATCATTGATCTTGCAGCATCAGAAAAACCGCTGACCCCTGCGGTACTGGACATCGAAGGCTATGTGAGTGAAATCAACTGGGCTGACGATGCCTCTAAATTACTTGTAAAAACGCAGCCAACAGCGCTCATTGATGACAAGTATATGAAGTCACAATGGCATGTACTTGATGCGAAAACACAACAAATTACCACTTCATTCAAAACAGAAGGTAAGCTTGGTACTGCAGAGTTTTCACACGATGGTAAATACATCGCGATTCTAGGCGCTGAAGATAAGCATGACCCTGCAACTGGTCGCTTATACCTTGCCGATGCACAAAGTGGCAAAGTAGAAGAGTGGATCCCGAACTTTATGGGTCACATCGCTGACTTTGAGTGGTCAAACCGGAAGAATCAGCTGACTTTTGTCGCAAACGTCGGCGCTGAGAGTTTTGTTGGCCAAATTAAAGTTGGCTCGAACAAATACAAGAAACTTATCAAAGAAGGTAAGTTTATTGCATCGAATCTATCTATCTCTGATTCAGACAAAACCATTGCCCTACGTGCAAACACCGCTAAGCACCCAAATGAGGTGTTTATGATCCGCTCGAGTAAAGCGACTCGTCTATCGAATTCTAACCCATGGTTGGATAACAAACGTTTTGCAAAGCAAGAGGCAGTTAACTTCAAAGCCCGTGATGGCGTTGAAATTGGTGGCGTATTAATTTATCCACTTGATTATCAAGAAGGTACACGTTACCCACTGATCATGTCAGTGCACGGTGGCCCAGAAAGCCACGATAAAAATGGTTGGCTAACAAGTTATTCAGATCCAGGTCAAATGGGTGCGGCACGTGGCTATGCGGTATTCTATCCAAACTACCGTGGTTCGACAGGTAAAGGCGTTGATTACTCAAAACTTGGCCAAGGCGACTACGCAGGTAAAGAATTTGACGACTTGGTAGATATGAAAGAATACTTAGTCAACACAGGTTTAGTAGACACTAAACGTGTTGGTATTACCGGTGGCTCTTACGGCGGTTATGCCTCTGCTTGGGGTGCTACAAAACTCACTGAGCACTTCGCAGCAAGCGTGATGTTTGTTGGCGTAACTAACCAACTTTCTAAGTTTGGTACTACCGATATCTCAAACGAAATGTACTTAGTCCACGCTCGCTCTTACCCTTGGGATAAGTGGCAGTGGTACTTAGAGCGCAGTCCGATTTACTGGGCTGGTCAATCGAAGACGCCATTACTAATTATGCATGGTAAAGATGACCCGCGTGTACACCCAGCGCAATCTATGGAGCTATATCGCTACATGAAAGTGCAAGGTAAAGACGTACGTCTAGTTTACTATCCAGGCGAAGGTCACGGTAACCGCAAAGCAGCGGCTCAATACGATTACAGCCTGCGCTTAATGCGCTGGATGGACAACTACCTAATCGAAGGCAAAAAAGACATGCCAGATTATGAAATTGACCACGCGGCGAAGCTAAAAGCCGTTAAAGACGCAAATAAATAAGTAAGCAAGCGGCTTATTGTTTGAGGGCGCGAATTTGCGCCCTTTTTATCAAGGAAAAAAGATATTGCAATTAACTACAATCCAACTCGACACCGAGCGATTCACACTTAGACCCTTAAACTCAGAAGACGCCGAAGCGCTATTTGCCATATTTTCAGACGCAGACGTCATGCGCTATTGGAACACACCACCTTGGGATAGCCTTGACGATGCAACGCAATTTATCAAGCAATCACGCGAAGATTTAACTACGCAACAAGCGATCGCACTGGCCATTGTTTCAAAAAGTGATGAAACAGTAATTGGTAAATGTTTACTGTTTAGCTGGGATAAAGAGTCACGTCGCGCCGAAATTGGCTTTGGTATTGCCAAATCTCACTGGGGGCAAGGTGTCATTCAAGAAGCGGGCTCCGCGCTCATTGACTGTGCTTTCTCAACACTGAAGTTGAGGCGTATTGAAGCAGAGATTGATCCCGCTAATATTGGCTCAACCAAAGTACTCACAAAGCTTGGATTTACTAAAGAAGGCCACTTACGCGCTCGCTGGGAAATCGCTGGTGAAATTTCAGACTCAGTACTCTACGGCTTACTCGCTAGCGACCTTCAATAAAGCAAAGACGAGGGTCTAGATAAAGCGTTACCTGTGTTTGTATTGGGTTTTGCAATACCCGCGATTAACCGCTTTGCTTCTAAGTTTAATATGCTTTGTGTTGCGCCCACTTACTCGTTGCCTCCATAGTCTAAAACTACTGGGCTTTAGGCTACTACGCATCAATTTGATCACTTCTGGCTCACTCAGTTCAAACTGTCGCTCGATAGCTTCAAATGGCGTTCTATCTTCCCACGCCATTTCTATGATCCTGGAAATTTCTGAGTCACTAAATTGCACTTACTTAATCTTGTTGTTTTCTAATCAGAACCACACATACGCATCAAGTATCAAAAAGGATTAAAAATACTTACGGCCGACAACTATCCCTATGGCAATGCCGATAGGCAAAGCATACATGATTTGCCCAGATGCAACGCCCACGGCTGTGCCAATCCCAACCCCGACAGCAATCCCTAAACCAACTTTTCGATTAGTACTTTTCTTATCATATTTCATTAGCTGCACCTTCATCTAAATCAATTTTTAATGTGACAATGTAACGAGATAAAGTAAATAGTCTTGAAAATAAAACATGTTGTTCAACTACTGGCCTTGTTGTCTAAACTAGGTCTGCAAAAGTGGTAGAAAACATCTTGTTTGCCAACGCCACAATACGCCCACTTTTTTCGCGACAGGTGCAATTGCTAATGAGCACACATGCCAGCCGTTTTTAGAAGCGGCAGCCGTTGCCATCAACGAATTATGGAAATTAGTCGAGAAAAAGTTAGCGCATCAAGCATTTTAAGGCGACTATCAGATTTTCTCAGCGGATTATACTGGCTGTATATACACGTTGGCGCGCCTATTTTTCAGTCAAAATTGTCACTCCAGAAAGGCCAGCAAAACGTTAGCAGCGGTTATTCAACAATGTTTTGAAGGACTATATAAAAGAAATACTAAAAAGTTGGATGCGATTTTCCACGCTAATACAGTGCTCAAAGCTCCAAGTATGAGGCACACTAAATCATAGTAGCTAGATTTGGTTTACTCTCGACACTTAACAAAGAATGCAACTCAGCTTGTGGTGGGCATTCTTATAAAGCGCCGCAAGATACTTTTGTTGTCATCGAGGAAGCTGAAACTGAGGCATAGGATTTTATCAAAAAATCTATGTTGCGACCGCAAAACTGAAGCACTAAATAGTCGATTCTGAATATTGGTGTTTTGATGCTTAGATTGGCAGTACAAGATCAGTCCAGCTTGAGTATCATTTTTATCGACAGTCCTGTTATTACGCAGCGCTTTTTACCGCTAATAGCTGATATAAAACCCAGACATAAAAAAGCCGCAGTTGGGCTAGAACTTTACGGCAGTTTTGGCCTACACCCGCAAGCACCGCATTCAGTTTGTCACCGAGCTTTCCTTTTAAGCGGTTAAGCCCTAAGTGACCGTCTTGTTTCACGTGCCCGATGATTGGCTCTATCGCATTACGTCGCTTGAGTTTTTTCTTAATGCTCGGCGTCACACCGCGCTTTTGCCCAGCAATATACACATCATAACGTTCTGCAAAATGCCCGCGATAACCTCTATCTACAAAACAGCTGTATGGCCTTTTATCTGTGACGTTTTCTACTATTCTCAACGTTTCCCATAACGTGTCACCATCGTAGGGGTTACCGTGTATTGCATGAGCGCAGACCACAAACTGCTCTTTCAATGTTGTCGCGACACTCACTTTGACACCAAACTCATATGGCTTTGCGCTTTTTCCCTTGGCGATACATTCAACACCCGGCTCATGTAGGCTATAGAGTTTATTTTTACTCGTTTTTTCTTGCTTTAATAGCCGCTCGGCCTGCTGTAGGGCATGGATAAACTCCTTGCTTGGTTGCTCGGTGATTTTCCGCAAGATGTCTTTCATCACTCGCCTGAGATAGTTTTTCTGTTTTTTCAGTGTCTTCTTCATGCGTTTGAATTGTTTGGCATGCGCATAACTTGCCACCTTTTGAGCGGCCTTAGGGCCTACTCGTTCATAACTTTGCCTAAGCACAATGCAAGCTTGCTTAGCGAAGCCAACCAGTTTATTGCGGCATTTTTCTAGTAGTTTACTATCTGTTGGATGGGCGATATTTTTCTCCATGACGGTACTGTCTACGACCACTTCTCGCAAGCTTGAAGGCTTAATTGTATTACTTTTAAGGCCCGCATCTACCGTGAGTGACAGCATTAACTCAACGCCATCCTCACCAATTCGCTTGCGAAAGCGTGTCATCGAACTGGGATCGCAAGGCGGTTCATGCGTAAAAAATTGCATGCCACAAAAATATTGCCAATACGGGTTTTCGCACCACATGGCCACCGTGTTTTCGTCAGACAGTTTGTGAATTTGTTTCAGGTATTCGAGGCCCGCAAGCAGGCGGATAGGCTTGGCGCCAGCGCCTTTATCGCCATAGTGTTGTTTGAACTCAACCTCTAGACGCTGCCAATCAATGAGTTTTGCCAGTTTCACCAGCTCATGGCGTGGCGAAACAATATCAATAAGCTCGATTTGAAACAGGTGCTTTTGTGGTGTTTGTATGGTTGGTTTTGGTTTCATTTTTACACTCAAATTGCAATGTTTTGGCTATGTGATTCAAAAAAGTTGCAATTAGAGGGTAGTAAGATCGTTTAGACCTTCAAGTAATTCAATGAATTAAACTGGTTTCAGGGGCGACTAAATAACCTGAACAGTGGATCATTAATGCACTAAAAGAGAGATATCAGATGGTGCTTCTTTACCTACAAAGACAATTTTCTTGAAAAAGAATCTTATAAAATTCAGGTAAATAAAAACTTTTTTAAAAAGTTTCTTGAAAAAGATTTGCCTCGTCCATAGATAGTATTGTGAGGACGCCGACAGGGTCCCAACCCAAACTAAGTAAATGTTTTATATGCTATTTATTGGCTTCTTATGAAGCAATAAATAGCTTAATTATCGCTTTATGAGGATACAAATTATGCGTACAGTAGACCTATCTCCACTTTATCGTTCATTCATCGGTTTTGACCATTTAGCACAGTTAATGGATGCGGCATCACGCAACGAAAAGCAGCCAAGCTTTCCGCCATATAACATCGAAGCCACCGGTGAAGACAAATACCAAATTACCATGGCTGTTGCTGGATTTACCGAGCAAGAGCTGAGCCTTGAGTCAGAAAACAATACTCTGACAGTCAAAGGCGAAAAGCAAAACAAAGAAGACAAAGCTGAGCGTAAATTTATCCATCAAGGTATCGCAGAGCGTAACTTTGAGCGCAAATTCCAGCTTGGCGATCACGTCAAGGTGATTGCCGCAGGACTTGAAAACGGCCTGTTAGTCATTGACCTTGAGCGCGAAATTCCAGAAGCACTTAAGCCAAGAAAGATTGAAATTGGCAAAAGCAATCTCATCGAAAATAAATAATCGATTGAGGTCACTTCCCCCTGTTTTTACATGATGTCACGTTTCCAAGTCGCCTTCGGGCGACTTTTTTGTTTTGAGTTGCTAGTTTACCCATTTTATAGTGTTGAGTACGTTTTGAGCTAGCTGTGTTAAGCTCAGTTCCAATCGCCAGCTCAATTCGCCTTGCCTAAAAAGTGTAGGCATCTTAGTGCGAGCAGGAAACGCAGTTATCTCCAAAACGCTCTGGCTAGATAAGGGAATAATTTAAGATGAGTTTAAAAACATGAATTAGCTAAATTAGCTAAATTAGACGCAACTTGATCTGACATTTTCGAATGCAAAGCAGAACCAATCCTGCCAGCCTGTTGTGTACGCGGGAGGGCGTTAAAACTTCTTTTTCGAAATGTGCTTTTTGAGAAAAAACGCAGCCCTGCATAATAAAATTTTATATTCTGTAAATTGCATATGCTACGATGCACTCTAGATCCCTATTATAAAGTTTGTGAAAAGACTAAAATTGATTTAACCTTGGGTTAGATTGCTTTTATTTTCATTGAAATATATGGAATGTCTCAATGGACGAACTTTATAACAACACAATCTCGCATCTAAAACAAATCAACTTTACGCTCCTTATACTGACTACAATATTGGTCGTAATGTCACTTCTTGCTGAAAAATCAAAGATAGAAACGGCTATTGATGACGTAACAAACTTAAAAACTGCATTTAAAGAAATTCACACTGCGAAACCTATATCACGTTTTGGTGACGAGTGGCTTACACAAAAGGCCGAAAAAATAATTTCTGAAAACAATATAACCTTTGCAGAATTTTACGTTGATAGAGATAAATCTGAGACCAATAGGATTAAGGTTAACTATACGGGCTATTTGATTGAAAACGCACTAAGGTTATACCCAGCTTTAAGTTTTTCACCAGTGGATACAAGAGTTGAAAAACCACTATCGTTAGCTAACATAAAAAAGTTCTGGAACGGGCTTTACTCAGTAAGGCGTATCATATATGTCAATAAAATATTACCGATTGAATTCCGTTTTGATAGCAATGAAAATAAATTAGGCTATATTCAAACATCGATATACGAAGACGGCTCACAATTCACAACACCTTCAGAAAATTTGTCATTAGTAGATATTTTTGATGAGAAATGGTTTGAAAGTCAATTTACACATTTACAGCAGTTTCCATCGTTAAAAGAAAATACTTATCGTTCTTTGCTTTCTGCGGAAAGACCTTCACGATATTTATTGTTTGGGGGTAGGATACTTGGAGTCAATCCATTTAATTTCGATGGAGGAACGCCAACAGAGGCAAGTGTATTTTCGAATCGTTTACTCATCCCAGTAAAAACCCAAGAACAACCATTTACACCCATGGAAATGCTTGTTGCAGAAGTACCCGAAAAGTTTGGTTGGAAGTCAGGAAGCTTCTCCTTAAATTTCTCCGAATTAGAGGAATTGACTGAAGGATTTCAGGATATCGAGATATCTAAAATACAGACCATATTAAAAAATGAACTAGCAAGAACTAGTGGAACTGTTAATGCTTTTGGATTGTCGTTACCTTTTGAAATACTTAGTAAATTTGGAGCTGTTGCTATATTTCTACTAATGCTCTATTTCTTTTTTTATCTGCGTTTTTTCCACTCCTATTTTGATACTACCAAAAAGTTGAACATGACCATACCTTGGATTTACCTGCATGACAGGGCAGATGCCATCGTCTTATTTTATTTCGTTAGTATAATATACCCTACAGCCGTAGCTGTTAACTTAACGCTTCAAAATACAGAATTGCAATACTCGCCAGCTCTTTTTGTTAATATTGCGATAATTCTGTTGTGTGTTGGGCTGTCCACAAAACTAACCATGCTAATTA
>NZ_JAKEVK010000198.1:0-8423 GCF_022398435.1 Pseudoalteromonas sp. Isolate6
CTTATATATAGATGAGCCGACTTAATTATCACCACCTTTACTACTTTTGGCAGGTTGCTAAGATTGGAAATTTGACTCAAGCAGCTAAAGAGTTACATGTTTCGCAGTCTGCACTCTCTTCGCAAATCAAACAGTTAGAGCATAATATCGGGGTATCGCTATTTGAACGCGTAGGCCGTAGTCTAATGCTCACCAATCAGGGTAAAAAGGTGCTGAGCTATGCCGATGATATTTTTACCACAGGTCAAGAACTCGAAGCCTTGTTAAGCAAAGGCGTGCAGTCAACCACCCATGTAACTATCGGGGTGTTGACCACTCTGTCACGTAACTTTGTAGAAGCTTTTATTAGTCCTTTGATGCGACGCAGCGATGTGCAATTTAAGTTAAAGTCAGGCAGTATTTCTGAGCTGCTCAACGGCTTAACCAATTATGAGCTGGACTTAGTACTTACCAACAGAACGATTAACCTAGATACTTCAGACCCCTACTGGCAGTGTCAACTAGTTGCAAAGCAACCGCTTGCGATTGTTGGCCCACCTGCACTTAAACCCAGCACACAGTTTCCACAAGGTTTTGAAAAAACACGCTGGATCTTGCCACCCGCCAATTCAGATTTACGCACCGCATTTAATGCACTATGCGCTCAGCATCAGTACTTTCCCAACATTTTGGCAGAGGTCGACGATATGGCGATGATGCGACTACTGGCACGAGACAGTGGCGCGGTGGCCGTTTTACCTGCCGTAGTAGTAAAAGACGAAATAGCCCAAGGGGTACTACAGCAGTATCAGGAACTGCCTAATATTTATGAGTATTTTTATGCCATTTCAACACAGAAAAAGGTTGTTCCTGAAGCGATTAAAATCCTGCTGCAAGAAGCGCATGACAAGTCCACACATTTTTAAGCTTACTGATTTTTATTCACCTGGAAGTATTAGAAAATCACGTTTTATTTCTGATTTTTAACTTAACCCATATTAACGTAAGAAAATTGGCCTAAGCACTTGACCAATTGATGTTTCTTTAGCAAGCTGAAACTATAGGATAAAAATTCGACGAGGCAGTTATCGTGTTCAAGCTTGCGCACAATGGCAATATCTTAATGGATGTGAAGTCAGCTTCACCGCCAAGTGCTGCGTTTGTGATCGAAGCCCTTGAAAAGTCGCAATTTGCTGATTGCGAAATCGATCACGACTCGATTAAGGCCTTTTTCCAAAGCGACTTTCCTGAAAGTCAAATTGTGGTTGCTAAACAGCATGATGCAAAATTTGAAGTTACCTTAAGCGACGATAAAATGCAGGCCTTTGGGCAGCTTAAAACTGCTCGTGGTGGTAAAGCAATATCATTAGAAGAAGCGAAAAAGATCATAGTTAAAGCAGGCGTAAGCCGTGGCTATAAGCAAGCCTACCTTGAAAATATCCTACGTAAACAATTTGAAATTCCACCTGGTGAAGAAGCATCTGGGTTAATCGCCCAAGGTAGACCACCGCAAGACGGCCAGTCAGCCAAATTACTGCCACATATACAAACGCTAAAAGAACGACTTAAGCAGCCTAGAATGCGTGAAGATGGCACCGTTGATATGCGTGACTTTGGCAAGCTTGCAAGCGTTTCTCCTGGTGATTTACTGGTGACTCAAAAACCTGCTACGCCGGGTAAAGAAGGCTTTACTGTAACCGGTGAGAGCATTGAAGCAAAACCCGGCGATTCGTTCCAGCTTGTAGCGGGTGAAGGTACTGAGATCAACCCTAGTAATCCACTAGAGCTTATTGCTACTATCGCAGGTTGCCCCTCTGATATCACCAACGGTATGCGCGTTGATGACGTATTTACCATTGCCGACGTCACAGTAAAAAGTGGTCACGTCGACTTTAATGGTAGTGTAGTAGTCACCCATAATATTGAACCTGGTATGCGCGTAACCGCCCAAGGCGATATCACAGTGCTCGGCACGGTGGAATCTGGAGAACTTACCGCTGGTGGTAACATTGAGGTACGAGGTGGCGTGATCGGCCACGTTGACCATCAAAATAATGAGCAAGGCTTAACCTGCAAACTTATCGCCAAAGGCAATGTTGAGATTGCCCACGGCCAATATACTTACCTTGAAGGCGATAACATTATTATCAACAAGCAAAGCAACCACTGCGACATTAAAGCGCAAAAGCTGATACAAGTTGGTACAGGCGAACAACCGAGTGGCAAGTTGATAGGAGGCTCAATCATTGATGCGCAAATGGTAGTTGCAGGTGAAATTGGCAGTGAGTCTGGCGCTAAAATGATGATTTATCTGGCACGCAAAGGTCTTAAAATCACCCAAGAAACTGACACTCTGTTCAAAGAAGTCGCCGCTACCAATGATTCTTTAGACCAATTACAGCAAGCGATTGAAAAAGCGGAGTTAGTAAAAGATGCTGCTAAAAAGCAGCAACTCAAAACTAAAATTGGCGCAACACAAATGCACTACTGCCAGCAAGCCGAGCACCTTGAGCAAAAGCTCAGTCAACTTGATCACGACTTACACGATTTACTCGACAACACTAAGCTTGCGGCAAATAAAGCGCTTCATTCAGGGGTTGAAATCCACATCTTTGACCGGGTGCATAAAACAACTCGCAGTTATCCCCCGTGCTCAGCAACGCTACAAGAAAACCAAGTTAAGATAGACTTTAAAACCGCCGGCTCCTAGCCAGCACTTTGCCTTAGCGCTGACATTTAGAACAATACACTGTGCTGCGCTGTCCTAGGCGTATCTCTTTTAATGGTGTTTCGCAGCTCACGCAAGGCTCACCTTTGCGACCATACACCAGCAACTCTTGGGCAAAATAACCCGGTTTGCCATCACTTTGGGCAAAGTCTTTAAGTGTAGTTCCCCCTTGCTTGATAGCTGCACTTAAGGTTTCCTTGATGATCGGTGTCAGTACTTGGTAGCGTTTAAGTGAAATTTTACCTGCTTCTTTTTTGGGATGGATCCCTGCTTTAAACAAAGATTCATTGGCATAAATATTACCCACACCAACCACCACATGATTATCCATAACAAATTGTTTAATCGGCTGCTTTTTGCCTCTGCTTTTTTCAAATAAATATTCTGCAGTAAAAAGCTCAGTCAACGGCTCAGGACCCAGCTTTTCAAAAACGCTATGATCTTCACCCACACCTTGCCATAAAAAGGCTCCAAAGCGACGCGGGTCGTTCAATCTGAGCGACTTACCTGAGGCCAGAATGATCTCCACATGATCATGCTTTTTTAGTGGCTCCGCGCCATCAACAACACGTAAGTTCCCTGACATCCCCAAATGCAAAATCGCAGTGCCATGCTTGGATTCTATAAGCAAATATTTTGCCCGACGCTTAACCGCAAGCACCTTCTCACCCTCAAGCAATTGCACTTCCTCTGGTACAGGCCACCTCAACTTACCATTGTGTACTTTTACGCATTGAATAATATGTTGCTCTAAATACGGTTGAATGCCTAAACGGCTCACTTCGACTTCTGGTAACTCAGGCATAATTCACTCTATTACTGTGTGGTATTACAATTCTATCGGTAAAAATAATGCTTTGGCTTGCTCAGTATCGAGTTCAAACCAACGCTGTTGTTGTTTATCAAATAATACAAAGCCATTATCGCTTGGATACAGTTGATAGCTGAGCGGAAGCTCTTGAGTTGCCAGCCAAAACTGCGCAGCAGTGAGCGCGGGCTCCAACTGCTTTGGCGCCTCAACAACCAATAGCTGTAAACTCTGCCATTTGGCGACAAGCGCACCTAGGGTATCTTCACTAAAGGTCTGGTTTGAGCCTTGCGGTAGCTCTATACGCCAGCTTGTACCAATACGTTCAATTTTATAGCCAGGAAATGCCACGGTTAGGACAAAACTTTGTTCTGGTAGCACAGCTTGTATCTTTGCTTTGTCGTCGCTGGGATTCAATTTATAGTGGAGTCCGTTGAGAAAAAAGATCATCAGTAACATGGAAAAGATCACCACGTTATTCCACGCCTTACGGCTCATTTGAATCATACCCATCTCCTAAGCGTTTGAACGGTTAGTGTATAATACTAATTTGCATTTATACATGCTCAATTAGCCCTTGCTCGCCGAGGCGATTCCGCCTAATTTAACAATCTGTCATTACCGCACCCTATCTACGCCAAATTGCGCATTTACACTATTTAAATGGCAAGTTATTTTGCTAGAATGTGGGCAAAATTTTAAGGAGTTCCGTCAATGGCAATGTATGTAGTGGGTCATAAGATCCCTGATTCAGATTCAATTTGCGGTGCAATCGCACTTGCTTATCTAAAAAACCAAATTGGTGAAGAAGCGATCCCTACGCGCTTGGGTGAAGTCTCACCAGAGACTCAGTTTATTCTTGACCGCTTTGGTTTTGAAGCACCAGAGCTTAAGATGAGCTATGCTGGTGAAGATGTGTATATCGTTGATCACACTGAAAAAACACAAGCACCAGACGACATCGATAAAGCAACTGTGGTTGGCGTAGTTGATCACCACAAACTAGGCGACCTTACGACTTCAACACCACTTGAGTGTTGGATCCGCCCTGTTGGCTGTAGTAACACGATTATTAAAATGATGTACGACTTCTACGATGTAGAAATCCCAGCAAATATTGCTGGGATCATGATGTGTGCAATCCTAAGCGACACAGTCATCTTCAAATCACCAACTTGTACTACTGCGGATATTAAATGTGTTGAAGCACTTGCAAAAATCGCGGGTGTTGATGATGCAAAAGAGCTTGGCATGGAAATGTTCAAAGTGAAGTCAGCAGTTGAAGGCACACCAATTCGTGACTTGGTCATGCGTGATTTCAAAGACTTTAACATGAATGGTAACCTTGTTGGTATTGGCCAGCTTGAAGTAGTTGATCTTGCTGTATTTGATAAGATCAAAGATGAGCTACATGCCGATATCGCGAAATTAAAAGAAGAAGGTAATCGCCACAGTGTGATGCTGCTACTTACTGATATCATGAAAGAAGGCTCACAAATGCTGATCGCTTCTGATGATGAAACGATCATCGCAAAAGCATACGACGTTGAGCCTGAAGCAAGCAAAGTATGGTTAGACGGTGTACTGAGCCGTAAAAAGCAAGTTGTACCACCATTGCAAGACGCATTTGCTGGTTAATACTGTCCGCCGAGGTGAACGCCTCGGCTGTTTTTTATGCTGCACCTCACTCCGGGTATATTCGCTTCTTTTGTCAAAGACTTGAATGCCGCGTGCCATTCACATCACCTTATTCAAATCAACCTGCCCTTGAGCGACTGTATCGCACAAGTCGGTGACAAGACGCTATTTGGCCCAAGCGTAATTGCAGGCGGCGTAGAGCATAGCTTAAAAATGACCTCAGGATGGGTAATATTAGTCGAACCAAAAAGCTTGTATGGTAAGCAACTCCAGAGCAACGGCTGTGCAGCAATCAAGATAAGTACTGCACCAAAGAGCAATGCCAAGCTTGCCGAGTTAATACGCACAGTAGGGCTTACCGAGCTCCCGACGACGGCTCTAGATCCACGAATTGGCAGTGTATTGACGCAATTAGATGCATGCTTTAACGCACAAACTTGCCTTAAACCCAATCACTTTAGCGCCAATACGATTGCCGAGTCACTTTATCTCTCACCAAGTCGCTTTTTACACCTTTTTACCGAGCAAGTGGGGATAGCGTGGCGACCTTATGTGCTGTGGCGCAGGCTGATCTGCTCAGTTGTTGCCATACAGCAAGGCAACAACCTTACACAAGCTGCCATGCTCGCGGGGTTTGCAGATAGCGCTCATTTGAGCCGTACATTTAAACGGCAGTTTGGCATCACACCGACTGAGGCATTAAAAACACAAAGCACTATAAACTAAGCCTTCGGTTTATTACCTTGTTTATAAGCTTCACCAATCAACTTGACCATAGGCAGCGACGATATGGTTAATACGACAAGAAAAATAATCGAATGAACAATCATCTCATCGACCGTATAGCCAATACGAAACTGAATAAATGCCTGAAGCTGAATGTAAACATTAGCAGCAACAAATAGTGCTAAGGACACGCTCCAAAACCACACATCCGTGATAGGACGCTTACCATAAGCGACGCAAAAGGCACCAAATACATTTAAGAGATCTGCGACCAATAACACAATCCCAGTAAACATGCTTGATTCTATTGCTAAATGATCCGGCAGCGTAAATGCATCATAGATTGAGGCAATAAACGTCAGTAGTAAGAAATAAAATAAGACTTTCCATTTCATGCAAGCAACCCTTCATAACCGTAATATATATCATCGCAGTCATCTGGTCGCTGCTTCCGTGCTTTTTCAGTACATTCCTTATCAACAATCTTTGTTGTTTTTCTCATAGGATCCTTCCCTAAATACAAAATAAAAAAATCTAATTGTACACCCATTAACTAACTATGAATTTAGCCAGTTTATTCAAGCTTAGTTGCCTAAGTTGTATCACACTGCTACCAAAATAGGAGCATAACCATGAAGCAATTTTTAGTAACTACCCCCTTAGTTGATTATCAACATTCAGAGATCCAAAGTTTAATAGAAGCAAAAAATTGGCGGCAACTTAATGCGATCACGGCAACGGAGCAAATCTATAACTTTGTCAAAGACGACATTGAATTTGGTTATAGTGAGACAGATACACTAACTGCAAGCCAAGTGCTTAAGCAAGGCTATGGACAATGTAATACCAAAGGAACATTATTGGTTGCACTACTAAGGGCTTGTGATATTCCAACACGAGTTCATGGATTTGAGATAGCAAACGATCTAAAGCAAGGGTTAATTCCTACCCAACTGACATGGTTTGCCCCAAAAAGTATTATCCATAGTTGGGTTGAGGTTTATCTAGAGGAGCGCTGGGTAGAGCTTGAAGGTTACATAATAGATGACGGCTACCTTAAACAGGTTCAGCAACGGTTTTCAATGGCAAAAAACTTTACTGGATTTGGTATTTCCACTCTCTGTTTACAGCAACCCAATAATCGCTTTTCGTTAAATGGTGCATATATTCAAAAGCAAAGTATCACAAGCGATTTAGGGGTTTTTACAAATCCAGATACGCTTTATCAGCAACACAAAAATCTAACTGGCATCAAGCAGTGGTTGTATGCTCACTGCTTGAGACATTGGATAAATCTTCGAGTAAAACGCGTAAGGGCCGGGCGCTTCAACTGAATTCAAAATAGCAACCTAGCCGTAATTGTTGCTGGCATATTTAAAACCACAGCTACTGCGCAAGTATCACGCAGTTACGGCCTGAGGCTTTGGCTTGATACACCGCATGGTCTACTGCTTTTAACGAATGACCAAACGGTAAGTTGGTATTGACTTCAGCAACTCCAAAACTTGATGTAATGGCTATCTCCCCAGACGGTGTGGAAATAACCGCGAGCTCAATTTCCCGTCGCAAGCGCTCGGCAATCACCATTGCAGAGTTTACTGGTGTGTTAGGTAACAGCACGATAAATTCTTCGCCGCCTAAACGACACATGCAATCTTCTAGCCTTAGGGTATTCACACAGATTTCGGCAAAGCTTTTAAGCACTAAATCACCGGTTTCATGGCCGTGGTTATCGTTGATATTTTTAAACTGATCTATGTCTAGCATCATCATACTAAATGGATGATCAAAGCGTGCATGACGACTAATCTCACGTTTTGCATTATCCATTAAAAAGCGCCGATTACTTAATCCAGTGAGCGGATCTTTAAATGCCATATCTGTGAGTTGCTGCTGTAGCTGCCATAGCTCTTTAACCAATAATCGGCGACTGCAGCAATCTGCTATCATCTCCGCAAAAGCAATTTCATCTTTGTGCCATGTGCGTACACCATTATTTCCTTCACAACACACCACCCCGTGTGGAATACCATTTTTAAAGATCACAGTATCTAACATGGTTACTATGTGATTTGGCGTTAAATAACACTCTTGAAATTCAGATGTTCTAGGATCCGCAGCCGCGTCGTTCGCATTTATTGATTGTCCGCTGTTAATTGCAGAAAAATAAGCTGGAAAGTTCTCATACTTTAAGGCCGGTAGTTGCATAGGTAATTCATCACCCTGCCAATCCGTGTTTGCAACATTGATAAGCTCAGAAGGTTTGTCGAGATCATCAAATAACCAGACAGAAACTCGAGTGACGTCTAAGGTAAGCTTACCTTCATCAAGTAAATCAATCAGGAAGCTTTGAAATGTTCCCGATACATCAAGTTCTTGCGAGCTGAGCCTTCTAAGCCTTTGCGTAACATTGCTAAAGTTCTTCAACATAATACGAAGATTTTATTCTTTTCCACTAGCATAACGCGCCATAATTTTTAAGCATAGTCTTAAATACTAGAATTAACCTATGTTTAGGAATATTTTCACACGATTATGTTATAA
>NZ_JAKEVK010000199.1:0-8384 GCF_022398435.1 Pseudoalteromonas sp. Isolate6
CATTAAAGGAGTAAAAAGTGTTTATCATCCAATTAAAATTTTCAGACAATAAGTCTCAAGCGAAAGATTTTATGGAAGGCCATAAAGAATGGCTTCAAGCGGGATTTGATAAGGGGATATTTTTGTTATCCGGCAGTCTGCAACCAAATGCAGGCGGTGGTATTGTTGCGGTAAAAGTGTCCAAAGAGGAAATTGAAGAAATTGTCGCTGAAGATCCTTTTGTAATTGAAAATGTGGTTAAACCAGAAATTATCGAGTTAACTCCATCTAAAGCTGATGATCGTCTGTTATTTTTAATCGATTAGTCGATAGTTTAAAGTAATATGCACATAATACGGGCAGGTAGCGGATCTCCGGCAATTGTCACTTTTTTGCTTTCGCAAAAATATCGCCTCTTGCCGCTACTGCCGATGTTTAGGAGAGTCACCTGAAAACTTGGAAGTTCGCTTTTATCGTTTCAATTTTGTTCTTGATAGGTAGCAACACATATTGGTTTTTGTTTTTGCCGACCAAGCTCTTACCGAAAAATATCAGTCTATGAATTTGCATCATCAAGACCAGTTAATTGCCGATATGGGTAACTTAATTGTCAAAGGAATTGAAGGTAAAAGCAAAAAAGATGTTTTATTTCTATTAAGGCAAGCCTGAAGCATTTCTTGTTGATGAAGGTGATGTTATGACCTTTGAAAATATCGCGTTTAAATTCGAACAAGATAAATTGGTTGCAGTGGGGAAATAAATACATAATGAATCAATTATAGGTGGGACGTACTAAGCCTGGCTGGCGTTTACGCTTTTCTCGACGTCAAAATCAGCTTATCGCGCACGACATGGGGGAGGCTACAGTTAGCGCAGCTTGAGGAGTTATTGCTAAAGCCTTTATTTGGTCCAGCCAGCAAACGTTCACAATTTGCTAGGTTTGTGCGCCGTCGTTTTTTGAGTGTTTTACAATAAGTGTTCAGTACTCTCTCTCGGCCATTCCTCAATGAACTTCTAAGTTATCCAGTTGCTTTTAAACAGCTTGTGCCAGCGTATCACAATGGCTTTATCAGATACGCACTTAGCCTTTTTATCATCAACATGCAAAAACCAACTTGAGAGATAAACAGGCTCTTGTGCTAAATAACCTCAAGCTAAGTAAATTTTACGCAAATTATACGGCAACGAAATTTCGACAAGGATAGAATAAAGACATAGCGCAAGTTGGAGTCACTATGTTTTCTGAGAATGGGTTTATTGCCAAGAACGAGTATCTCGTTAGTTTACTGGTTTTGCTATTAACCAGTGCTTTTGCTGTTATCTTAGACTCGCTGTTACATTCGGCGATCAGTGTACTGTTGGTATTGCAGTTGGGCGTTGTTGTTGTTTCTCTCATCGCAAAACGTTGGATGGCACTGGGAGTGGCGATTGCTAGCAGTCTAGTGTTCAACTTTTTCATCACAGAACCCAGATACACGCTTCATATGAACAATACCGAAGATGTGGTCAATTTAGTGGTATTTATCGTTGTGGCATTAGCTACTAGCTATTTATCGAGCTATATCAAAGAGCAAAAGCAGCTACTTTTAGTCGCAAACGTAAGATCGAATATTTTGTTGTCAGTCTCTCATGATTTACGTACTCCACTTGCGGCGGTGATGGGCGCGCTCGAAACGCTAGAAACCTACCGCGATAAGTTAGACCAAGATGAGCAAAACGAGTTGTTGGGATCGGCACGCTCTGAAAGCCACCGTTTGTTTCGCTATATCGAAAATATCTTGCAAGCCACCAAGTTACAGCATCAGGGAGATGAGCTTTCGTTTTTTAAGCAACCAACATCAATTGATGTATTGATCGATAACGTCATTTTGCGGCTAGGTGCGCCATGCGTCTCGAGAATACCTCAGAATATGAGTCCAATTCTCACGATACAAGCTGCACTCATTGAGCAAGCTCTGTTTAACTTAATTGAAAATGCAGTCACTTTTAGTCCCGATGGAGAGCGGGTTGAGATTTCCTTTGGAGAAACGCAGCAAGCGTTGTTGATATTTATTCAGGATAACGGCCCTGGGATCCCCGTTGCTCGGCAAAAAGAAGTCTTTAGCGCCTTTAGCTCGTTTCGACAAAGCGCCAGTAAAGACGGTGGCAGTGGCTTAGGGCTGAGTGTGGCGAGAGGTATTATTCGTGCGCACGGCGGTGATATTCGCATTTTGCCGACGACGCAAGGCTGCACAATGGAAGTTAGTTTGCCAAAAGAGGAGGCGCATTGATGACCCACACCATTCTATTGATTGACGATGAAGAAGAGATCCGTCGTTTTATCCGCTTAGCATTAAAAGCTGAAGGGCTTAATTATGTGGAAGCCAGCACCGGGAAGGAAGCCATGTCGGTGCTAAAAGGTGAGCTGCCAGACTTGGTGATCTTAGATCTTGGGCTACCAGATTTTGATGGGTATAGCATTTTGAAGAAGATCCGAGAAACCAGCAAGCTACCTGTATTGATCTTAACTGCACGAGATCAAGAGGCCGAGAAGATTAAACTACTGGAGGGCGGCGCAAACGACTACCTGACGAAGCCTTTTAGCATCAAAGAGCTGGTGGTGCGCGTCAAAGTGCTATTACGAGATTTAGTACCGAACAAACGCTTGCTTGCCATTGACTACGGCAAGTTGATGATAGATTTACAAAAGCATCAAGTCATTATGGATAACGCACCATTAGCACTGTCGAAAAAGGAATTTGCACTACTTAGTATGCTTGCGCAAAGAGCACAAGAGTTAGTCAGTCAGCAAACCTTATTAAAGCAAATTTGGGGCGAAAGCCATGTCGAAGATAGTCATTATTTACGGATTGTGGTCAGCCAGTTACGTAAGAAACTCAGTGACGATGCTGCTACACCAAAAATCATAGAAACTGAGCCTGGGGTTGGTTATCGGTTTTTACTTTTACCACTCAATAAGCATTTCTCGTAACGAAGTATATAGAGGTTGTTATGGCACAATTTGTAGTTATTGGTTTAGGTCGATTTGGTTTTGCGGCTTGTTTGGAATTAAAACGACTTGGTAATAAAGTGATAGGGGTAGATAGTCGCGAACGTGTGGTGAACCAGGTTGTTGAGCATATTGATTATGCCACCTCTTTGGATGCGACCGATGAAACGGCATTACGCCAGCTAGATATTACGAGAAGCAAAGCGGTACTGGTCGCCATTGGTGAAAACCTAGAAGCTAGCATTTTATGTGTGCTTTCGCTAAAGAACTTAGGCGTTGAGCAAATTTGGGTTAAGGCCAGCTCAGAAGCGCATCATACAATTTTATCTCGTTTAGGCGTAACACGTGTGATCCACCCTGAAGAAGAAATGGGGATCAAGGTTGCACAAGCACTGAATTACCCTATGGTCAATCAATATATGCAGTTGGGACATGGCTTTTATATGGTGGAAGTCATCGTGAATAAATTAAGCTGCGGGCAGTCTTTGGCAACCCTATTAAAGCGTGCAAAGGGCGAAATCAAGGCTGTGTTAGTGCAGCGCGGTAAAACGTGTTATACCAATCCGGCAGAGACATTTTTGATCAACGAAGATGATAAAGTGATCCTCAACGGTCAGTTAAAAGCGTTAAATTCTATCGCGCTAAAACTGGAGGCGTAATGAAAACATGGAGCCCCCATTATTTCCCCTATTCAAATAGTAAGCTCAAAGCCCGCAAAAAGCCGCTGAGGCTAAGTCCCCCTGCAGTTCTGTTTATAGGGTTTTGTGGGCTGATAGCTTTAGGTACTATATTGCTGCTACTACCGATAGCACACACCCAAGACATCAAAGTGATGCAAGCGTTATTTACTGCAACTTCCGCGGTAACGGTAACAGGGCTTGCCGTATTGAGTACGCCAAATGATTTTACTACCTTTGGTCATCTCGTAATTGCTAGCCTTATTCAAATCGGTGGACTTGGTTTTATGACCATTACGGTTGTAGTGCTGCGGGGGATGGGGCAGCAAATGGACATTAGTAAACAACTGATCGCAAAAGAAAGTTTTGGCATTGATCGGTTTGACCAGTTGGTTGATACAGCCAAGTGCGTGTTAGTTTATGCACTGATCATCGAATCGATTGGGTTTACCATTTTACTTGCTCATTGGTATCAAACTCTACCGCTAGGTGATGCGATAATGCAAAGCTTCTTCTACACCATTTCGGCTTTTAACAATGCGGGATTTGCACTGCATGATGACAGCCTAACCAGTTTTCGTGGTGATTGGGTCGTTAATCTTGTGATATCGGGATTATTTGTGATTGGCGGACTTGGATTTGTGGTGTTGATGGATATAGTGAAAAGACGCCGTTGGAGCCGGTTTGGATCTGCCACTAAGCTAGTGTTGATAGCAACTGCGGTATTAAATGTGCTGGCATTTAGCTTATTTTGGCTTTTTGAAGCAAACAATCCTGAGACCCTTGGAAATTTACCATTGTCTGAGCAAGTGATCACTGCATGGATGCAAGCCGTGACGCCACGTACAGCGGGCTTTAACAGTGTTGACTTTGCGCTGGTAAATGATGAAAGTACCGTACTGACCATTTGGTTAATGATAATAGGCGGCGGCTCCATGAGTACGGCCAGTGGTCTTAAAATAACCACGGTTGTGGTGCTATTAATGGCAACTTACGCTTACCTGAGACGCCGGGGGCAAGTTGCTATCGGACACAGACAAATTTCGCCTGAAACGGTATTTAAGGCGCTTAGCCTCACCGTGGTGTACTTTTTTACTGTGATGCTCGCAACCCTTATTTTGACGATCACCGAGCAGGCAAATTTAACGGATATCACGTTTGAAGCGGTGTCGGCGTTAGGCACAGTTGGCTTGTCTCGAGGGATCACCGGCTCATTGTCTGAACCTGGTGAAGCGGTAATCATCTTTTTAATGCTGATTGGGCGCTTGGGGCCGTTAACCTTTTTATACTTAATCGCTCGCCCGAAACGAGAGAATTTAAAGTATGCAAAAGCGGAAATTCAGGTAGGATAAGCAAAAAATAACGGAAATCATTATGAAGTATCCCAAACCCTTGAAAGCGGGCAGTAAAATTGCGATCACGGCATTCTCAGCGGGCGTACCTGCTGCTATGCACGCGAGGTTAGACAACGCTTTGAATTATCTAGCGCAACAAGGTTTTGAACTCGTGGTTGGTGAATGCCTGCGAGCTAATCACAACTACGTTAGCGCAGATGTCAAAAGCCGTGCTAATGAACTTATGGGATATTTACTAGATGACACAATAGACGCGATTATGCCGCCATGGGGCGGTGCAATTGCAATGGATCTGCTGAGCCAACTTGATTGGGAGCAGTTAGCACAAGTACAGCCAAAGTGGATCATCGGTTTCTCTGACGTCAGCACTTTGCTTAGTGCCGTAACTTGCAAACTAGGTTGGGCAAGCGTGCATGCAACTAACCTTATGCAATTAAATGTCCATCAACAAGACGCATTAACGGTTGGACTTTTTGACCATTTGAGGCGTGCGCCTAATGACTATTTTACGCAATTTCCCTCGACACATTTTGAAGCTGAGCCACTCAATTTTGTTGATTTTCCCGATGCTGGATTTAACTTGTCCGCGACCACTCAATGGCGTATTTTGGCCAATGGAAATCATCGGCAGCAGTTTGCTGGTCGATTATTAGGCGGCTGTTTGGATATTCACATGTTATTGGCTGGTACGGAATATTTTGATCTGGACGCTTTTTCACAGACGCATCCTGATGAGTCGATTATCTTATATTTTGAAAATGGCGAAATGCCGCCAGCGGCATACTATCGTGCGCTGCAAAGTATTAAATTACGAGGTTGGTTTTCGAAAGTCGCTGGAGTTTTGATTGGTCGAAATCCAGAGCCACTAGCAAAAGATAGCGACTGGACGCACCTAGATGCATTGCAAAACGTCTTTACTGGTTTTGATTTCCCAGTGCTATACGATGTAGATATTGGCCATCAAGCGCCGAATTTAACGCTGATTAACGGCGCTTATGCCGAAGTGACAGTTGGCGATACCTTTTCAATTACACAGACATTAATATGAATCTAGAATATAAAGTCGGCTCGATAGATGACCTCCTCGCAATAGAAATCCAAATTCCTGAATTTGCTACGCCAAGAGAGCGTGAGGAAGTCGTAGATAAACTGCGAGATAAACAGCACTTGTTGCTGGTGGCGTACGCTCAAGGCAAGCCTGTAGGGTATAAGCTAGGTCACGAATTACCAAATAACGAGTTTTATAGCTGGTTAGGCGCGGTCATCCCCGAATATCGCGGCAAAGGTATTGCCAAGCAGCTGTTGGTGATGCAAGAAACTTGGTGCAAAGCGCAAGGCTATAGCGCCATTAGAGTAAAGTCGAGAAACCTATTCAAAAACATGCTATTGATGCTAATAAGCCGCGATTACCAGATTGTAAAATGTGAACAAATCAACGGCTCATCGGATTGCAAAATTCACTTTTATAAGCAATTACAATAAAGCCTAACCTTTGATATTAGGCTTTATTGTTATCAGATGAGCTGGTGGCGCTTCTTCGCCATATTCCTGCTAATATCGAGCCGCTTACATTATGCCAAATAGAAAATAGGGTGCCTGCTACGGCCGCTGCAGGAGTAAAGAACTTCATAGCAAGCGCAACAGCAAGCCCCGAGTTTTGCATACCCACCTCAAAGGCCATGGTGCGACATACCTTCTCGTCAAAACCGAGCTGTTTTGGAATGAAATAACCCAAAAGTAGCCCTGTAGTATTGTGCAGGATCACGGCAACCAGCATAACGAGCCCAATGCTTTGAAGTTTAGGTTGATTAAGAGCAACGATCACCGCAATGATAAAAACGATTGAAAGCATTGAAAGTAAAGGCAGTATCGGAGTTGTTTTGATAACAGAGTGCGTTAGTGGTTTGGCAAACAAGGTATTGAAAGCAACGCCCACAGTCACCGGAAGTAGTACAATTTTTAGCAGGCTGATCAACATATCAGAAAACTGAATATCAACCACTTGGCCAATCATCAATGTGGTAATTAGTGGTGTTAAGAACACGCCGAGTAAAGTACTAATCGCGGTCATAGAAATCGATAACGCAACATCTCCTTTGGCGAGATAACACAAAACGTTACTAGCTGTGCCGCCAGCAACCGTGCCCACTAAAATCATACCAATTAATAAGTCAGTTTCTAGGCTCATTGTGGTGGCAATCAAGTAGGCAACACTTGGCATCACTGTAAATTGAAGCAGCACGCTGACGAAAATGGCTTTTTTGTTGTCGAGTACGCGTAAAAAGTCTTTTGTAGTGAGGGTTAAACCCATTGTCAGCATGATCAACATTAATAACGGAATAATGCCGCTTTTAAATGCGCTAAATAGAGTTGGGAAAAGATACGCTATTACTGAGCAAATAATGGCCCAAAGAGGGAATAGTTGTACGATTTTTGTCATAGCCTGCTTAGCTCTCTTTTTTACTATAGATAAGCGCCGCAAAAATAATGGCACTGCCAATACCCAGGCGAACTAGGTCTGCTTCTCGGTTCCAAATCAGCAAATTGACAATAATCCCAGCTGGGATCAGCACATTGTTCATTACTGCGAGTTCACCCACCGAGACGCGGGTCAGTCCTAAGTTCCAGACGTAATACCCTACGCCTGAAGCAATCAAGCCTAAATAAATCAGTATTCCCCATTGTAGATTATCACTTGGGAGTTGCTGAGGATTGCCGAATAGCATAAATCCAATGGTGAGCACTAAAGAGGCGCCAATAAAGAAAAAACCGAAGCTTTGATGGTGTACCAGCTGGTAATGGTTACTTAAGCGTTTGTAACTTACTTGGCCGATTGCAAAGCAAAGATTTGCACCTTGAACTAATAGCAAGCCAAAAAGGTAGTCGCTAGTAAGCTCAGTAAATCTAATGGTGATTGCACCAACAATAGCAATGAGTGCAGACAGCAAGAAAGTGGCGTTGAACGAGCGGTTTAGTAAGTCATTGAGTGCAGTAATATAGATGGGTGTCATCACAGTGAATAGCAACACTTCAGGTACGCTTAGGTATAAAAAGGAATGATAGTAAAAGCCATACATCAGACCAATCTGTACTGCACCTATTGCCATCAGCTTGATTATCAACTCTTTATTCACTGAACTCAATTTCAAAAATGGAATAAACACAATCGCTGCAAGTAAGGTTCTGGACAAAGCGCTAAACCAAGCATCGACCTGACCTGCCAGATAGACACCAATCAACGAAAACGAGAACGCCCAAAGTAAAGTAACAACCCAAAGTAATGGCATAGTTAATTAGTTGTAATTTTTAATCCAGCAATTGTATCACGAGTGTCGTAGAAAATTGAGTGTTCGAAAAAAGCGATGATATTGATCTTTATAATGT